>JAHEGF010000374.1 GCA_024645155.1 Phyllobacteriaceae bacterium
GTCAGAGGAGGACGGCATGGTTGCGGTGTCGGACAGACGGGCTGCTTCCGCGCGGCCCTTTTTTTCGTCCACGAAGTAAAACAGAACGCCGCCGATGAGAAACAGCAAACCAACCGAGCCGATGCTCCAGCGCGATGCCACTTGGCCGTAGTGCACCAAGTCGGCGGCCGAGGGAGCCGGAGGTAGAAGGATGCGCTTGACGGTCAAGCCGACCAGTCCCATTAGCGACGGCCCGATGATCGTGGCGAATTTACCCAGCATGTTGTAAAACCCGAAATACTCGGCCGTTCGGTGCCTGGGAATCAATCGCGCATAATACGACCGGCTGAGGGCCTGAATTCCGCCTTGAACCAGTCCGATCATGACCGCCAGGACGTAAAATTCGGTCTTCCTGGTCATCATCGCACCCCAAAGGGTTATCGCCAGGTAGCAACCGATGGCCAAGAAGATCGCCCTGCGAACACCCACGGCTTTACCCAGCTTACCGAATCCAAGGGCCGCCGGAAAACCGACAAATTGCACCAACAGAAGCGCCACAATGAGGTCGTTGGCCTGAAAACCGAGCGCCAAGCCGTAATCAACCGCCATGCGGATGATGGTGTCGACACCATCGATGTAGAACCAGTAGGCCATCAGAAACAGAAAAACGGTTTTTAAGCGGCGGAAATCCCGCAGCGTTTTGCCAATTTGTTCAATTCCCGAAAAAACGGCAGTGCGGGCCCGGGTTGGCGATGGCCGGTAGACGACCTCGGGCACCCAGTAGACGGTAAAAAGGGTGAACCCGCCCCACCAAAGCGCGACCGTGAGAAAAGCATACCGAACCGCGGTGGCGGCATCCGGCAGTCCGAACCGCTCCGGCATCAAGGTCATCAGCACGTTGACCAGAAACAGTATTCCGCCGCCCAGGTACCCCATGGCATAGCCCAAGCTCGATACATAATCGATGCGGGTCTCCGAGGCCACTGCCGGCAAGAGGGCATCGTAGAAGACGATCGATCCGGAAAACCCGACAATAGCGGTGACATAAAGCAGAATCGCCCATTCCCACTGGCCTTTTCCCACCAGGAAAAGACCGGCGGTCATGACGACGCCAAGGTAGGCAAAGAGTATCAGAAATTTCTTACGCACCGAGGCTTTGTCCGCAATGGCGCCCAGCACCGGTGCCAATACCGCGACGATCAGGCTGGCGACGGAATTTCCCAGGCCGAGTTGTGCCGTACTGACGTTGGGGTCGGTTCCCTGGCTCCAGTATTGTTTGAAAAAAAGCGGGAAGAATCCTGCCATGACTGTTGTCGCAAAAGCCGAATTGGCCCAGTCGTACAAAGCCCATCCCCAGACGGTCTTGCGGTCGTCGGGTGTGGAAGCGTCAGCAGGTGATGAAGGGATGGGTGCCATCAGTTCATGGTGTACAGCCTGTCGTGCAGGCGGCGAGCCCTCAAGCAGAAGGCTTCGAGCTTGGCGGTGATAATCTGCGGAAAAGGCGATCCGTCGCTTTCGATGGCCAGGAAGGGCAATTCGTCGATGTCGGCAAGCACCGTGCGCAATCGTTCGTTGTGAGGGTCGATGCTCAGCTTGTCACTGCGGTTCATTGTTTCGCAAAGAATCGCCTCCGAGAGACGGTTCGGCATACAACCGAAAGGCCCGATGGCAATCACACCGCAGGCGACATCGACGATTTCCGATAGGGCGCTGCCGATGGTCAAAATGGCCTCGCCTCCCAAGTCGGGCGACAGATGATGAGATGCCCCGCCGATGATGGTGTCCATACTGACCGTTTCCGCTGCCACCAGTCGCGAGCCGGCCAGAATCGTCTTGATGCGTTTTTCGTAAAACTCTTTGTAGCGGGTGTGCAGTAAAAATTTCAGATATTCCAACAGCGTCGGCTTGCAGTCCGCTCGCCCGGATTTCACCAGAAAATCGGCATAGAGCATCCATTCTGAAACGGGCGAACAGATGGTGGCAAATCCCTGTTCAGCCAGCCGTTCCGTCAAATATTGCCGCGACAGGGCATCACGGCGAACGAAAATTTCTCCGGCAAGAAAAATTTTCGGAACCGCGACAGGCGGCCGTTTGAGTTGAATCCGCCGCAATCGCTCGGCGGTTTTTTTCAATTGCTCCTCGAGGCGTGTGAAATTACCCTGCCTGAGCTGTTTCAAGGTCAGATCCAGCTCTTCTTCGAATGCGCTCATGGCCGATGGAACGTCATCTGCATTGGCGAGCAGCATCGATCGGATGTCTTCCAAAACATCGGAAACCACGATGGACCACCAGCCGCGCCGCTGAAAATCGGTGCCCAGACCGGCGTAGGCATTTTCCGAGCTCAGGGTGAGCAGGGCCACGTCGGGAAGCTCGAGGCGTTTGATCAGGTTTTCCATAAACACCGAATACTGACCGAAGCGACACGGGCCGCTGCCGCCGGCCATGAAGTAGACCAGCACCTCCCCGGGTTTTTTTTCATTGCGAACGTAGTTCAACAGTGTGCCGGTGGTCAGAATCAGCGGCAGGCACTCCTTACAGCTCGTGTTGGCGCGCCCGGTTTTTAAATCGGCTTCGGTGGCCGGCGGATAGGCCCTGGCATTAAAGCCTTTCCCTTGAAACACCGCGGCCAGGCATTCGCTCGCCAGGCGGCCCATCGACGGGAAAAGCAGCGTGACCCGCCGGTCCGTCATGTCTAATTTTTCACCTTTTGAGGTGACGACCCGGGCAACGCCTTTTTCTAAAAAGGTGCGTGCGGCCGTAAATGTCTTTTTAACCGGATCCATGCAATGGGTGGCCATCAGCTTGCGGTAGGCGGCCACAATATCGAGAAACG
>JAHEGF010000129.1 GCA_024645155.1 Phyllobacteriaceae bacterium
CTGAACCTGCTCGGTGTCCAGGCTCTTGGCATGGGGCTGGGCACACTGATCCGGAAATTGGGCGCCGGGCCCGATATCGTGGTCGGTCATGATTTTCGCAGCTACTCGATGGCAATCAAACTGGCTTTGACATCTGGCCTGATGGCCGCCGGTGCAAGGGTGCGCGACATCGGTCTCGCTCTTTCGCCGATGGCCTATTTCGCCCAGTTTGCGCTCGACGTACCGTCGGTCGCCATGGTCACCGCATCCCACAACGAAAATGGCTGGAGCGGCGTCAAAATGGGGGCCGCACGGCCGTTGACCTTCGGGCCCGACGAAATGGCGGCACTGCGCGACATCGTGCTTGGCGGAGACTTCGATCTGGTTGGCGGTGGAAGCTGCCAGATCATTGATAATTTTCGCGACCGCTATATCGACGATCTCGTTGCCGGAAAATCAATCAACCGCAAGCTGCGCGTGGTCGCTGCCTGCGGCAACGGCACGGCAGGTGCATTTGCACCACAAGCCCTGGAACGCATCGGCTGCGATGTCATACCGCTCGATGTTGGGCTCGATCACTCGTTCCCGCGCTATAACCCGAACCCCGAAGACATGAAAATGCTCCATGCCATTCGCGACAAGGTGCTTGAGACCGGCGCCGATGCCGGACTGGGATTTGACGGCGACGGTGATCGCTGCGGTGTCGTGGACAATGAGGGCAACGAGATTTTCGCCGACAAGGTAGGTGTCATGCTTGCGCGTGACATCTCCGCATTGCATACCGGCTCCATGTTCGTTGCCGATGTCAAATCGACCGGTCTTTATGCGACGGACCCGGTTCTGAAAGCCAATGGCGCAACCACGGATTACTGGAAAACTGGTCACTCATACATCAAGCGCAGGGTAAGTGAACTCGGTGCCATAGCCGGGTTTGAAAAATCCGGTCACTTCTTCTTCAACGCGCCAATCGGGCGGGGCTACGATGACGGAATACTTACCGCGATTTCGATTTGCCAGATGCTCGACCGCAATCCATCTGCATCAATGGCTGACCTCTACCGTGCGTTGCCGCTGACATATGGGTCTCCGACAATGTCACCACATTGCGCCGACGAGGAAAAATACCGGATTGTCGACGAAGTTGTTGCCCACTTTCAAAAGGTAAAGACAAACGGCGAACCGGTCGCGGGGCAGAAAGTGGCGGACCTTGTGACTGTCAACGGAGTGCGTATCGTCGCGGAAGACGGCACCTGGGGGCTCGTGCGTGCTTCGTCAAACAAACCTGAACTGGTTGTCGTCGTCGAAAGCCCGGTATCCGAGGCACGAAAACGCGAAATGTTTGCTGCAGTCGACAAGGTTTTGCGCACACATCGCGAAGTCGGAGAATACAATCAGACACTGGATTGATCCAACGGCTTGATATGGGAGGCGGCATGGCCGAACGGATAAATTGTTTTGTTATGAGTGGCGGCATCGGTTCACGGCTGTGGCCGCTTTCGCGCGAGGACAATCCCAAGCAGTTTCATAATCTTTCGGGCAAGGGCTCGATGCTGGTGGCGACCGTAAAACGGCTGCGCGCACGCAAACTCGGTGATGCACCAGTCAATTTGATTGCATCGGAACGCCATGCGACGCGGGTGGGTGCGGAACTGGCCGGCATCGATCTTGGAGGCGGGACCCCGATTTTCGAACCGTTGGGACGCAATACGGCCGCCGCAGTTGCTGTTGCAGCGCTGCATGTTCTCAAAGGCGGAAATGACGGTTTGGCCCTGGTGGTCCCGTCGGATCATGTGATCGAAACCAGCGAACAATTCTGGCAGACTGTTGAATTGGGTGTTGAAGCGGCGTCCGCCGGCCGTCTCGTCGTCTTTGGTATCAGGCCGAGCCAGCCCGAGACCGGATACGGATATATCGAAGTCACCGGAAAACCGGATTCTGCAGGTGTCAGCGACGTTGTCCGATTTGTCGAGAAACCGGACGAACAAACGGCGGTTTCCTACATGTCGGCTGGTACGTTTTACTGGAATGCCGGGATATTCCTGTTCCGTGCCGGCGCAATGCGGGAACTGTTTGCACAACATGCTCCGGAGATCTGGAATCAGGCGGAAAACGCATTGCAAACCGCTCGCAGCGAAGTTGCAGGCCTGTTTCTGCCGGTGGAGAGCTACGCGAAAATCGAGCCGATATCCATCGACTATGCGATCGCCGAACATGCCAGCGGCATTGCGATGGTACCCGCCAAATTCCGCTGGAACGATTTGGGGTCGTGGCAGTCGCTGCTCGAAATTGGCGGCGCCGATGAAAACGGCAATGTGATCATAGGTGATGTGGTCGCGATCGATTGCCACAATTCCTACCTGAGGAGTTCCGGGAGGCTGCTATCCGCAATCGGCCTCGATGGCATCGCGGTCGTCAATGCCGGCGATGCGACTTTTGTCGCCCCGGTTGATCAGAGCCAGAACGTGAAAAAGATCGTCGACCAGCTTGAAAAAGGCGGGCGCCTGGAAACCAGGGTCACGCCGACCCATGATGGTGTGCCGCAATCCGGGGCATGGAAAGATCGCGTGCAACACTGGTTTTTCAACGAGACACTGCCGTTATGGTCCACCGTGGGCGTTGATGATCGCCATGGCGGGTTTCATGAGGCACTGTCGTTGGATGGTGTGCCGATGGTGCTGCCGAAACGCATGCGCACCATGGCACGGCAGATTTATGCCTTTGCCGTTGCCAGGGAACGCGGCTGGGATGGTCCGGCAGACGAATTGATCAGCTCCGGTATCGAGTTCATCAGCAAACATGGACGCACCGGCAGGGGCGGGTGGGTTCGCGCGCTGAATGTTGACGGAACCATTGCCGATGGCGCTGAGGATATTTACGACCACGCCTTTGTCTTGCTGGCCTTGGCACACGCCTGCAAATGCGGGGTCGAAGGGGCGGAGCATCTTGGCAGGCAAACCCTGGGATTTGTCGATGCCCATCTTGCGGAACCGGATGGATCCGGGTTTCGTGAAACGCCCGATGATGAAGCATTACGCCGGTCGAACCCGCATATGCACATGCTGGAGGCTTTGCTTGCGTGGCATTCTACCACTGCCGAGCAATCCTTTCTCGATCGCGCGGCAGCCATCGTTGATTTGTTCTGTTTGAAATTCTTCGATGCCGATACATGGACGCTCGGCGAAAACTTCGATCGCCAATGGCAGCCTTTGCCAGGTGATGCCGGATTGCTGACCGAGCCCGGCCACCACTTCGAATGGGCATCGCTTCTGGTGGATTTTGCGGCTGCAGCCGGTCGCGACGAGATTTTCCCATTTGCCCGGAAACTTTACGCGTCAGCGGTTGCGAACGGTCTCAATCGCGCGACCGGATTGGCATATGGTTCCGTTACACGGCACGGTTTGCCGGTCGATACAGTGTCGCGCAGCTGGCCCCAGACCGAAGCGATCAAGGCTGCAATTGCACTTGACGGGATCGCGGGACCCGACATGAAACCCGAGATCGAAGCCCGCGTCGGGCGCCTGTTCCGGTGGCATATTGATCCAGCACGTTCAGGCCTGTGGATCGATCGCATCGATGAACAGGGCAGACCCTGCGCGGATCAGGTGCCTGCGAGCATTTTTTATCATATGGTTACGGCGCTGACACGCTATCTTGACGCCGTCTGAAACAGGCTGTCGCGCCAGTTGAAAAGCGGGTTCATGCGCAGACGGGATTTGTTGGATGGCCACTTCGTTGCTAGGTTTGGCATCCTGATCACTGCACAACAATCCGGACGCGACTGATGCTCCTTGTCGATTTTTCCGATCCGCAAACCAATGCAAACCCGTTCCCGCTGTTTGCACAATTACGCCGGTTGGATCCGGTTCACTGGTCCCAGCCAATGAAGTCATGGATTGTGACCCGGTATGCTGATGTAAAGCGTATCACGCTCGACAACTCCGATCTGTCGGCAGACCGCCTTCGGCCCTTTTTTGAGGCTGCTCCCGACCAGCGGCGCGGCTATGTCGGCCTCATGACCTATCTTGGCCACTGGATGGTTTTCCGCGATCCGCCCGATCACACGCGATTGCGGCGCCTGTTCAACAAGGCATTCACACCTCGGTCTGTCGAAGCTCTGAAACCGAATATTGCCGAAATCGTCGACCTGCTGTTGACTGGCCTTGAGGCGAAGGCCAGGCATGACGGCCACGCGGACTGGATTGCCGATTTTGCCTATCCACTTCCGGCAACTGTCATCATGGATTTGCTCGGCGTTCCTCGCACGGATCTCGATCGGGTGAAGATCTGGTCCGATGAAATCGCCCTGTTTATCGGTTCGGCTCGCGTTTCAGGTGACAAGTACCGGCGCGCGGAGGAGGGCGCCGTGGCCATGGCAGGCTATTTTCGCACCATCGTCGACCAACGCACTATCGACCCGCAGGACGATATCATTAGCCGCCTGGTTGCAGCGCACGATGAGGATGAGGCGCTGACGAAGGACGAGATCATAGCCACATGCATCCTGTTGCTCTTTGCCGGTCATGAAACAACGACGAACCTGCTCGGCAACGGGCTGTTGCACACGTTGAACTTTCCCGATCAGTGGAATCGCCTGAAATCCGAACCCTCCATCGTGGAGTCAGCCGTAGAGGAGTGGCTGCGTTTTGACGGCCCCAGTGGCGCGCTCGCACGCGTCGCCGTTGAGGATGTCGAGATCGGCGGAAGACTTCTGAAAAAAGGTGACCGCGTTTATGCCTTCTCCAACTCGGCAAACCGCGATGAGACCCAGTTTGACGATCCCGACGCGCTTGACCTTGGCCGGTCGCCAAATCCGCATCTGACCTTCGGACATGGTATCCACTTTTGCCTCGGCGCGCCGCTGGCGCGAATGGAAGCCCAGATTGCAGCAGCGATGCTGATCGAACGATTCCCCAACCTGAATATCCTTCCGGGATTTGCCGCCGAATGGCAGGATTCGCTGATACTTCGCGGAATCAAATCGATGCCGGTAAGTCTGTCCTGAATGCCTGTTTGCTTGCCTGAAACATGCACCTAGTAGGGGCTTTCGACGTCCCCGGTCTCGACATAGACGGATTTGACCTGTGAGTAGTGCGCCAACGCTTCAATCGCGTTCTCGCGACCGATACCGGACTGTTTGTAACCACCGAATGGCATCTCAACGGGTGCCAGATTGTAGGTGTTGATCCAGCATGTGCCTGCCTGCATGGCGGCGATAACCCGGTGAGCGCGCGACAGATTGGCGGTAAACACGCCGGCGGAAAGACCAAATTCGCTGTCATTGGCCCGCAATATCGCTTCTTCTTCATCGCTGAACCGCAACACGCTCATGACCGGCCCGAAAATCTCCTCGCGCGCAATGGTCATGGCGTCGGTGACATCGGCAAACACGGTAGGTTCGACGAAAAGATTGCCGCCAAGGCCCTGGAACCGGGGCGTCCCGCCGCCTGTATGCAACCGGGCGCCTTCCTTCTTGCCTGCCTCGATATAGGCGACCACCTTGTCGAACTGCGCCTTGTTGACCAATGGCCCCATCTGTGTGTCCGGATCCAGCGGATCACCGAGTCTGATCTTGCGGGTGCGCTCACCGAGACGCTCAAGAAAACGGTCGTGGATGCCGTCCTGGACAAACACACGGGTGCCATTCGAGCAGACCTGGCCGGAAGAATAGAAATTGCCAAGCATGGCGCCGCCGATCGCGTTTTCCAACTCCGCGTCGTCGAAAATGATCAGCGGCGATTTGCCGCCGAGTTCCATGGTCGCGTGTTTCATTTGTGAGCCGGCTTGTGCAAGCACCTTGCGCCCCGTGGGAACCGAACCGGTTAGTGAGACCTTGGCGACATCGGGGTGGCTGGCCAGCGCACCGCCAACATCGCCATACCCCTGAACAACATTGAACAGCCCGGCGGGCAATCCCGCCTCCGCGTAAATCTCGGCCAGGACCAGCGCCGACAAGGGCGTGTTTTCGGACGGTTTGAAAATCATGGCGTTGCCGGCAGCAAGTGCCGGTGCGGATTTCCATCCGGCGCCCTGGATCGGATAGTTCCATGCACCGATACCGACACACACGCCCAGGGCTTCCCGGCGCGTGTAGGCAAAAGGCCCGCCCATATCGATATAGTCGCCGTTGAATCCCGCAATCAGACCACCGAAGAACTCCATGGCTTCGGCTGCGGAAGCGGGGTCGACGATGATGGTTTCCTGGATCGGCCTTCCCGTGTCGAGCGTTTCGATGCGGGCGATTTCGTCATTTCTAGCCATCACCAGGTCGGCGGCCCGCCGCAATATCCGGCCGCGTTCAACCGGTTTGAGTGCAGCCCACGCCGGCTGGGCGGCACGGGCAGCGTCAACCGCCTGCTTGACGATAGACGGTGTTGCGGAATGCAGCCTGGCAATGATTTCGCCGGTTGCTGGGTAGGTCACCTCAACGGGCGCACCAGCCCTGTCCTCAACAAATTTTCCGTCGATGAAATGAGAGGCTTTCGGTTGTACTTGCATCAGGTCGTCCTATCGGTCGCTGGTTCGCCAGTTCGGGTGAATCCATGGCTTCAGGTTGGAAGGCGGCAACAATGGGCGTCCGAGAACGTGGTCTGCCGCTTTCTCGCCCGTCATGATGGATGGCGCGTTGAGATTGCCGTTGGTAATGCGCGGGAATATGGAGGAATCGGCTACCCGTAACCGATCCACACCGATTACCCTGCATTCAGGATCAACCACAGCCAACTTGTCATCCTCTTTGCCCATCTTGCACGTACCGCAGGGATGATAGGCGCTTTCTGAGTGATTGCTAATGAAGTCATCAAGTTCTGCATCACTTTGCAAATGGGATCCCGGAGAAATCTCCGCCCCGCGGAACGGGTCGAATGCCGCTTGCGAGAAGATTTCCCGGGTTAGCCTTATGCCATGACGGAACTCGGTCCAGTCGTCGTCATGCGACATGTAGTTGAACCGGATGAGCGGTTTGTCCATCGGATTTCCGGAGCGCAAACGTACGGTACCGCGTGACTTCGATCGCATCGGTCCGACATGCGCCTGAAAACCGTGCGCCTGTACAGCGACCTTGCCGTCGTATCTCATCGCCACCGGAAGGAAGTGGAACTGGATATCAGGATAGTCGATCCCGGCTTGTGATCGCACGAAACCAGCGACTTCGAAATGGTTGGTCGCGCCCAATCCGCTCTTGAACATCAGCCACTCCGCGCCAATCAGCATTTTGGAGAAAAAGCCGAGGCTGGAATAAAGAGATATCGGTTCGATGCATTCCTGCTGGATGTAGAGTTCAAGATGATCCTGCAGATTTTCGCCAACGCCGGGACGGTCTGCAACAACCCCGATCCCGCATTGTGCCAGTTGATCAGCCGGCCCGATGCCCGACAGCATCAATATCTTCGGTGAATTTATGGAAGAGGCAGAAACGATGACTTCACGCTTTGCTTTAACAACTTGAATCGAATTGTTAAGGCCAATCTCAACACCGATCGCCCGTTGATTCTCGATGACCACGCGGCGCGCGAAATCATTGACGAGACTCACGTTTTTTCGTTTCAGCGCCCGGCGCAGATAGGCGTTTGCAGTCGACCAGCGACGCCCGTTCTTGATCGTCTGTTCCATGGCGCCAAAGCCTTCCTGCTTTTCGCCATTGTAGTCGTTCGTTCGTTCGAATCCGGCTTGCACGCCGGCTTCCACAAACGCCTTGTAAAGCGGGTTTTCACGTTTGCCGCGGCTGACATGCATGGGGCCATCCTTGCCGCGCCATTCAGGGTCTCCAAATTCCGAATTTTCCATGCGCTTGAAGTACGGCAGCACATCGGCAAAGCTCCAGCCACTGGCCCCGCTATCTGCCCAGTGATCGAAATCATGGGCGTGACCGCGAACATAGACCATGCCGTTGATCGAGGATGAACCGCCAAGAACCTTGCCGCGCGGAGTAGCCAGGCACCGGTTTGCCAGGTTTGGCTCCGGTTCGCTTTCAAATCCCCAATCGTAGCGCGACATGTTCATTGGGAACGACAGCGCCGACGGCATCTGGATAAAGGGACCAATATCGGTCCCGCCATACTCGATCACAATGACCGTATGGCGGCCGTCCTCCGACAGACGGTCTGCCATGGCAGCGCCAGCCGACCCCGACCCGATAATGACAAAATCTGCTTCCATTGATTTACTCGCCGCGTGGAAAACGCTTGCTTTCCTCAAGCGTGTTGAGATCCATGTGGTTGCGCATGTAGCGCTCGGACGCCCGCTTCAGCGGTTCAAAATCCCACGGGTAATACGATCCTTTGCGGAGTGCCGGATAAACGACCCAGCGCCGCGCCTGGCTTTCGCGCACGGCAGCATCAAAGGCAACCATGCTCCATCTTGAATCGGCCATTCCAGTCAGGCGCGCAAACGCCTGGGCATGTTCCGCGTCTTCTGCAAGATTGTGCAGTTCATAGGGATCGACTTCCAGATTGTAGAGCAGCGGCGGATCAATTTCGCAATGTATGAATTTGTAGGCGCCGTCACGGATGCAGACCATGGGGGCATACGAACCTTCCGCCGCGTACTCCATCAAAACCGGTGCGGTGCGCGGTAGGCCATTCATGACGGATAAAAGACTGGTGCCGTCGGTCCACGGCATGATCGCCGCAAGATCAATGCCGGCCAGGTCGCATAATGTCGGCAGTATATCCAGATTGGAAACCGGCTGGGTTACCAGGTTCGTGGAGATATCAGGACCTGCGATCATCAGTGGAACCCGCGAAGAACCTTCAAGGAAGCTCATCTTGAACCACAAACCGCGTTCACCGAGCATGTCGCCGTGATCCGAACAGAACACAATGATCGTATCGTCCATCATCCTGGTGTTCCGGAGGACCGACAGGATGCCGCCGATCTTGTCGTCCAGATAACTGATATTGGCGAAATAGCCGCGTCTGGCCCGGCGCACGTCATCGGCGGTGATGTTAAAGTTGCGGTAGTCGGTGGCGAGGTAAAGACGTTGCGAATGCGGGTCCTGGTCATCGAAGTCGATGGCTGGTACCGACGGCTCCAGTTGCGGGCAATCATCGTATA
>JAHEGF010000375.1:0-2409 GCA_024645155.1 Phyllobacteriaceae bacterium
TCTTCGCCATTTACTTCGTCCGAAAGAAGCGCGCCTTGAGGGCCGGTCATTTCAGCGAGACCTATCGGCATTCGCCGGGCCAGACCGTCGTTTGGGAGTTGGTTCTGTTGTGGCATAAATGATCTCAATCTCACTCTGCAGGCGCTCTTGTTTATCCCTTCCGGGCGCAATCCCGGTCCGGGCGACAACTTTACGCGTCGCCTGAGTGATGGACGCCGGGAAGTGCCGGGCGATAGAACATCAGAAAAAACAACGCATTGTGCTGGGAAGACTAAGAAGCCTTGGGCCGGTCGGTCAATTTTTACCGTTGATTAAGGACGCCGACGAAACAATGCCACAATTTCGTCATAATTCCCTTCTGCTTCGGTTAACAGTGAGGGGCTCTTGCCGACGACCCGTCGAAACGAGTTCCGAAATCGCGTCTGACTGATTCGCGTCATTGATAAAAAACGGGCCGCAAAGATGTCTCTTTCCGGCCCGGGTCTGGTATTTGGCGTAGCGTCGAAACGCTAGCGGTTTTCGATATCCACATAGTTGCGTTGCGTTTCGCCAAGATAAAGCTGACGAGGCCGGCCAATCTTGTGATGCGGATCGCTCAACTGCTCTTTCCATTGAGAAATCCATCCTACTGTTCGGGCAACCGCGAAAATGGGCGTGAACATGGATGTGGGAAAACCCATCGCTTCAAGGATGATGCCGGAGTAGAAGTCCACATTCGGGAACAGCTTTTTGTCGGCAAAGTAAGGATCCGCCAGCGCAGCTTTTTCAAGTTCCTTCGCCGTGGCGAGAATAGGGTTGTTTTCGACACCGAGGAGATCCAGTACCTCGTCGGCGGACTGTTTCATCACGGTCGCGCGCGGATCGAAATTCTTGTAGACCCGGTGGCCAAAGCCCATGAGCCGGAACGGATCATCCTTGTCCTTGGCGCGCGCGATGTACTCTGGGATACGATCCGGCGTACCGATTTCCTTGAGCATTTCCAGACAGGCCTGATTCGCGCCGCCATGCGCGGGCCCCCACAGACAGGCGATGCCCGCTGCGATACATGCGAACGGGTTGGCGCCGGAGGAGGAGGCCAGTCGCACTGTCGAGGTTGACGCATTCTGTTCGTGATCCGCGTGCAGCGTAAAGATCCGGTCCATCGCTCTGCTGAGGATCGGGTTCACTTCGTAGTCTTCGGCGGGCACGGCAAAGCACATGCGCAGGAAGTTCGACGAATAATCCAGATCGTTGCGTGGATACACGAACGGCTGGCCGATGGAGTATTTGTACGCCCAAGACGCAATGGTCGGCATCTTGGCGATCAGGCGATGGCTGGCGATCTCGCGCTGCTGCGGATCGTTGATGTCCGTACTGTCGTGATAAAATGCCGACATTGCGCCGACGACACCCACCATGACGGCCATGGGATGCGCATCCCGGCGGAAGCCGCGGAAGAAGTTCTGCATCTGCTCGTGCAGCATCGTGTGATGGGTGATGTGGGATTCAAACTGTTCCAGTTCCTTCGCCGAAGGCAGTTCGCCGTAAAGCAGCAGGTAGCACACCTCGAGATAGTGGGACTTCGAGGCCAGCTGGTCGATCGGATAACCGCGGTGCAGCAACACCCCCTGACCGCCATCAATGAAAGTGATCGTGCTGTCGCAACTGGCCGTTGACGTGAAACCCGGATCGTAGGTGAATACGCCGGCCTCGCCGTAAAGCTTGCGGATGTCCAGCACGTCCGGGCCGGCTGTCGGGCTGTAAACCGGAAGTTCGAAGTCTTTCCCATCGATGGTCAGCTTTGCGGATTTCGTGCTTTCGGCCATAGTTGGTCCTTCCATTTGAATTCGCGGGCAGTCGGAGCACCCGCCGGCCTGACATACGTCGAGTCAAGCTCTTCTGTCTGCTGCCCGCACCAAAGTCGTTCAGCCAGCAGCATCGGTCAAGCGGGCACGGGTCTCATCTTGTCCCAGAACCAGCATCATGTCGAACACCGAAGGCGTGACCGGACGTCCCGCGAGCGCTGCACGTAAAGGCGCGGCGAGCTTGCCGAACTTGGTGCCTTTGGCTTCTGCGAAAGCGTTCAATGTCGCCTCTAGATTGTCCCGTGTCCAGCTATCATTTTGCAGCTGCGGCGTCAATTCTTTCAGTATACTACGGGATACATCGTCCAGCGACTGCGCGGATTTCTCGTCGGGCACGATCGGGCGCGTCGTCAAGGCAAAGTGTGCCTTTTCAAGGAGTTCCGGAAAGGTCTTTGACCGCTCCTTGACGCAGTACATCGTTTTTTCGAGCATGTGTAATTGTGACGCGGTCAGCGGCTCCGATCCCGATGCGGCCAGATAGGCCACGATTTCTTTCTGCAATGCAGCGTTATCCATACCGGCGATGTGCTGTCCCGAAAGATTCTCCAATTTCTTGAAATCGAAG
>JAHEGF010000375.1:2419-2809 GCA_024645155.1 Phyllobacteriaceae bacterium
CCAGACGCGCAAGGTAGTTGCGCATACCGGCGGCCGGATAGCCCATGGCCTGATATTCCTGTGTCCCCAAAGCGCCATGGCGTTTGCTCAGTTTCTTGCCATCCGGTCCATGGATCAGCGGAATGTGCGCCCAGACGGGCACGTCCCATCCCATGGCCTCGTAGATCATCATCTGGCGGGCGGCGTTGTTGAGGTGATCGTCTCCCCGGATCACGTGGGTCACCCCCATATCATGATCGTCGACAACCACGGACAGCATGTAAACGGGCGTGCCATCCGAACGTAACAGAACCATGTCATCCAACTGGTCATTGCGGATGGTCACATCACCCTGCACCCGGTCCCGGATGACGGTGTGGCCCTCTTGCGGTGCCTTTATGCGGATCACAT
>JAHEGF010000376.1 GCA_024645155.1 Phyllobacteriaceae bacterium
TTCCTGGCACTGATCGCGTTCGGTGTGGCGGCATTCGCGATGTCGGGAATATCCGGCGGCCAGGCAACCACGACCAACACCATCCTGTATACCCTGGGTTTTGCCGGGCTTGGATATTTTGTGCCCGGGCTAATTCTCGGACGAAAAGAAAAAGCCAAGATGACAGAGTACCGTTACGGGTTCCCGGACTTCATGGACCTGATGATCGTTTGTTCCGATGCAGGAATGAGCATGGAAGCAGGGATTGAGCGTGTATCACGGGAAATCGCGGTTTCTTATCCGACGCTGTCGGAGCATTTGCGGTTGATGACCATCGAACTGCGCGCCGGACGCAATCTCGAAAGCACCCTGAAGTCCCTATCCGACCGCCTCGGGCTTGACGAAGTGCGTGCGTTTGCCACGCTGCTTCAGCAATCGAAGGAACTGGGTACGAGCCTTGCCGGCGCCTTGCGGGTATTTTCCGACGAAATGCGCAACAAGCGCATGATGAAAGCTGAGGAAAAAGCGCATGCCCTTCCAGCGAAGATGACCGTCCCGGTGACGATCTGCATTCTTCCCGTCGTGATGCTTGTGGCGACCGTTCCGATTATCGTCAAGATGACAATTGGCGACTGATCACGGGAACTCTTGGTAAATACTTGGTTTCTCTGTAACGAAAAATTTGCCTCGCTTCGGCACCGAAGTTTAATCCATATTCGCTAACCTGTTTCCTGAAGAAAACCCAAACAGGGCTTAGAAGGACAGGGGACATGGGTAAATTCAAACTATCGACGGTATTCGTTCTGGGTTCCGTCATGCTTGCTTCGGGTTGCCAGACAGCGTCGGTAGACTCGACAATTTCAACCGCAGCCATTGATCCGGTTGTTGCAAAAGATATCTCCGAAAACGATCTGGTCGCGGGCAAACAGCATTTCAATGATGCCAATTACGGATTGGCGGAAAAACATTTCCGCAAGGCAGTGGAATTGCGCGCCAGCAATGGCGAGGCATGGATGGGCCTGGCAGCATCCTACGATCAGCTCGGACGTTTCGATTTTGCCGATCGCGCCTATGAACAGTTGCTGAAAGTTGCCGGCCGCCAGCCGCGCATCGTAAATAACATGGGTTATTCGCAGCTATTGCGCGGTGACAAGAAAAAGGCCCGCCGCCTGCTGACAGAAGCCGCTGCGTTGTTGCCCGAAGATCAGGTGGTCCAGGCCAACATTGCTCTGCTCAACAAGATCTGACGACCTCTTTCACGACCTTGCAAGCCGGCCCGTCGGGCCGGCTTTTTTGCGCCCGTCAGCTCGCCATCGCTTCGATTGGCGGACAGGCGCAGACCAGGTTGCGGTCGCCGTAGACATTGTCGATACGTGAAACCGGTGGCCAGAATTTTGTCTGGTCGTCGCCGATGCCGAACGGATAGGTTGCGGTAACGCGCGAGTAGGGGTGTTTCCAGTCCCCGGCCAATGCATCTTCTGCGGTGTGTGGCGCGTTGACCAGCGGATTGTCATCTGCCGGCCACTCTCCGGAAGCGACTTTCGAGGCCTCGCCGGCAATGGCGATCATTGCATCACAAAACCGGTCAATTTCCTTTTTTGGCTCGGATTCCGTCGGTTCCACCATCAGGGTGCCCGCGACCGGCCAAGACATGGTGGGGGCATGAAAACCATAGTCGATCAGGCGTTTGGCTACATCTTCAACACCTATCCCGGCCTTTTCCTTGAGAACACGCGTATCGAGAATGCACTCGTGGGCGACGCGATTATTGCGGCCGGTGTAAAGAACCGGATAGGTTTCGCCGAGCCGCGCAGCAATGTAATTGGCGCTCAGGATCGCAGCCTCTGTCGCCCGCCTGAGGCCGTCCGGACCCATCATGCGTATGTACATCCAGGTGATCGGCAGGATCGAGGCGCTGCCGAATGGCGCTGCCGCGACAGCGTGGTCCGAACCGTTGGCAACATGGCCTGGCAGGTATTCGCGCAAATGCGCCTTTACCCCGATCGGACCAATGCCGGGGCCTCCGCCGCCGTGGGGGATGCAGAAAGTCTTGTGGAGATTGAGGTGGCAGACATCGGCACCGATGTCGCCCGGGCGGGCTATGCCGACCATCGCATTCATGTTTGCGCCATCGAGGTAGACCTGTCCGCCATTGTCATGGATAACGCCGCAGATTTCCTGGATCGTTTCCTCGAACACACCATGGGTCGACGGGTAGGTAATCATCAATGCCGCGAGCCGGTCGGCATTGTCGGTGGCTTTCTGGCGCAGGTCCTCGACATCAATGTCGCCGGTGTCGGTGCATTTAACGATTGCAATTTCGAAACCGGCCATGTGCGCGCTTGCCGGATTGGTCCCGTGCGCGGAAGAGGGAATAAGGCAAAGATCGCGGCCGGCGCCGCCATTGGCGTCGAGGTATCTGCGGATTGCCAGCAGGCCGGCATATTCGCCCTGGCTGCCGGCATTCGGCTGCAGGGAAACCGCATCAAAGCCGGTGATTTCACCGAGCCATTTTTCCAGATCCCCGATCATCGACAGATAACCGCCGGCATGGCCAGATGGTGCGAAGGGATGAAGATTTGCCACAGAGCCCCAACTGACAGGCATCATCTCGGCCGCCGCATTGAGCTTCATCGTGCATGAGCCAAGCGGAATCATTGCGCGGTCGAGTGCCAGGTCGCGATCGGCAAGTTTTCTCAGAAACCGCATCATTTCGGTTTCCGAACGGCATTCGTGAAAAACCGGCTGACTGAGGAAACCTTCGCCGCGCCGTGCATCCGGAAGGCTGTCTGGCGCGTCTTCGGTGATTGATGCCCCAAAC
>JAHEGF010000130.1 GCA_024645155.1 Phyllobacteriaceae bacterium
GAACAGTTCTGGTTGTGGCTTGGCGGGGTGATGCGGGGAGATTTCGGTACATCAATCTCGCTTCGCCAGGATGTCTTGCACCTGGTCTTCAACCGCCTTCCGGCAACGTTGGAACTGAGCTTTTTGGCACTGTTCATTGCTGTATTCATTGGCGTCACCCTTGCCTTTGTCGGCGCTCGCTACAACGCCACGAAAGCTGAAACCGGCGTTGATTTATGGAATGGTATCGCCCTTTCAGTGCCGGATTTTCTTTGGGGACTGATATTCATCCTGTTGTTCGGCGTACTGTTCCCGGTATTTGCGATCTCCGGCCGCGTATCGCCGCGCCTTGAATTCGATTTCGCCACGCAGTTTTACCTGGTCGAATCCCTTCTCAGACTGCGTTTCGACATCATGGCAAACCTACTCAGTCACATGATCATGCCGGCTGTCGCCCTCGCCCTGCCACTGGCGGCAGTCATCGCGCAATTGCTCAAACAGGCGTTGAAAGAGCATCTCCACCTCGATTACGTCATGCTGGCGCGTTCGAAAGGGTTTACCGATACGCAGGTGATATTTCGCGAGGCATTGCGCAATGCGGCACTGCCGACACTGACCCTCGTCGGTGTTCAGTTCACGTTCCTGATTGGCGGCACGGTCATCATCGAGCGTCTCTATTCTTACGAAGGCCTGGGCAATCTGGCGATCGACGCCGTCATCAACCGGGACCTGCCTTTGATCCAGGGTATCGTCATCCTGTTTGCAGTATTGTTTGTCGCCATCAATTTGCTGGTTGACCTCAGTTACGTGTTGCTTAATCCGAGGTTGCGCCATGGTTGACCGGCATAAGCTGCCGATGCGCCTGTGGCTATCCGGCACCTGGATAACGCTGTTTGTTGCTGCAGCACTGTTCGCGCCTTTCATTGCACCCCATGACCCGCTGGCCCAGGACCTGCTTTACACCAACCTGCCACCGGTCTGGATATCGGGTTCGGAACCCGGCTACTATTTCGGCACGGACAGTCTCGGCCGCGATGTCCTGTCACGCCTCATTTATGGTGCGCGAATTGCACTCGTTGTCGCGGTCATCGCAGGCGGTGGAGCCTGCCTCATAGGTTCGGTGCTCGGTCTTTTTGCCGGCTTTTTCCGCGGATGGACCGATGTTTTGATTTCTCGGGTCGTCGACATCTGGATGGCCTTCCCGCCGGTCCTTTTTGCAATATTGCTCATCGCCGTCCTCGGAACAGGCCTGCACTCAGTAATCATTGCCATTATCGTAATCGACTGGACACGGTTTTGCCGCGTCATTCGCGCAGAGGCGATGCAGCAAAGCCGTATGGAATATGTCGAAAGCGCGCTCGTGGTTGGCCGCGGCCGGTTCGGGACCATGCTGGTCGAAGTATTACCCAACATCATTCCGGCGATCGGCGTCCTGCTTTCCCTTGAGATGGGCATTGCAGTCATCGTTGAAGCGATCCTGTCTTTCGTCAATCTGTCGCTTTCCAGCGATGATGCGACATGGGGTGGCATGATCGCCGAAGGTCGCACCGTGATCTATCACGCGTGGTGGATACTGGTATTTCCGCTTGTCGCATTGTTTCTCACAGTCCTTTCCTTCAGCCAGTTCGGCGAGGGTCTCAAGGAACGATTTGACCCGGTGCTGAAATGACCGAAGCCTTCTTGAGCATCGAAAATCTCAGCGCCCGGGTTGCGGCAATCGGCACACCTATATTGCGCTCGGTTTCGCTCAAGGTTATTCCTGGCGAAACACATGGCCTTGTCGGCGAGAGCGGTGCCGGCAAGTCCATGATCGGCAAGGCCATAATGGGCCTTTTGCCGCGTGCAATTGAAATTACCGAAGGTGAAATCTGGCTCGAAGGCCGCAACCTCCTAGATATGAAGCGCGGCGAACGGCGGCGGATCATCGGTGCACAAACCGCAATAATTCCCCAGGACCCGCTGACCGCGCTTAATCCGTCCCGTCGTATTGGTCCGCAGATGACCGACCGGCTGACGCACATATTGGGATGGGCAGAAAGAAAAGCGCAGGTACGTGCACTTGGGTTGCTTGAAGAGGTGCACATTCGCGATCCGAAGCGGGTCATGCACAGCTATCCCCATGAACTGTCCGGCGGCATGCGGCAGCGGGTATTGATAGCTGCGGCATTCGCAGCCGAACCAAAGCTGATCGTTGCCGATGAGCCGACCACCGCGCTTGACGTTACTGTTCAAAAGCAAATCCTGCGCCTTATTGCCGAGTTGAAGGCGCACCACGAAACATCGCTGCTGTTTGTTACCCATGACATGGGTGTTGTCGCCAAGATCTGCCAGCGCGTCAGTGTGTTGTTTTCCGGCAGGATCGTTGAACAAAACGAAGCGGCCAGCATTTTTTCCAATCCCGGGCATGCCTATACAAAGTCACTTATTCAAGCGACACCGCGCTACGACAGACCCGATGAGTCTCTCCTGCCCGTCGATCCGGCGATACTGGAAGCACTGGATCGCGAAATCGCAACTCATGACCGGCAGCAGGGCACGGCAGATGGCTGATCACCTTTTCAAGGTCGAAGGTCTACGCCTGTCCTTCCCGGATTTGGCAGCCAAACCGCTGTTTCGCCCGGCCCCGCGTATCGAAGTGCTCAAGGGTCTCAACTTTTCCATCACCGCCGGAAAGGTAATCGGAATAGTAGGCGAGTCAGGATCGGGCAAGTCGACCCTGGGCCGCGCGTTGGTCAGGTTACTCGAACCCGATAGTGGTACGATCCTGTTTGACGGCGCCGATATATCCCATGCCAGCCCATCTGATCTTGCAGGCCACCGCCGGCATCTGCAGATGATATTTCAGGATCCGATGTCTTCGCTCAACCCGCGCCAGAAAGTGGGCACGATCATATCGGGGCCGGTCCGGTTTCACCATCTTGCCGGAAATCCCGCCGATGCCGCCGCCGAAGCGCTGGAACGGGTCGGATTACCGGCTGATATCCTGAACCGGTATCCGCATCAGATTTCCGGCGGCCAGCGCCAGAGGGTCGGCATTGCAAGGGCGATTGCGCTGTCGCCACGTTTCATTCTGGCCGACGAGATTGTTTCCGGTCTCGATGTCTCGAGCCAGGCGCAAATCATCACGCTACTGGAGAAGCTCGTTGCCGATCTGCAACTCACCCTGGCCTTTATCAGCCACGACCTTTCAGTGGTCCGCCGCCTGTGTGACCGTATAATCGTCATGCATGCGGGCCAGATCGTCGAAGAAGCCGACGCTGCAGATTTGTTCTCCAATCCGCAGCATGACTATACCCGCAACCTGCTGGCTGCGATTCCGCTGCCCGAAATCGACGATCAATGGCTTTCAGCCTCCTAAAGTACCGCGCCATAAAACTTGGATGCACGGGCCGGCACCGGTTTTCAGGCCTTCCGCCCCACTTCAACCGTTAAGTCTTCGATGCTAGGTGTCTGGGCAGGCATACGAGGGTACCGCGATGAACATAAAAAACGCATGGGTGTCTGTCCGCAATGAAGCAGCACGCCTGAAACCTATTCATCTGCGTGAACTGTTTGCCACCGATGCGGACCGGTTCAACAAACTGTCCTTTTCTTGTGATGACCTGACAATCGATATTTCGAGGGAAAAGCTTGATACGCAGGCTCTGGGTACTCTGCTAGACCTGGCGCGCACATGTGATGTTGAAGCCAAACGTGACGCCCTGTTTTCAGGCCAGGAGTGGAATAACACCGAGAACCGGGCGGTATTGCATATGGCCCTTCGGGGCGGAGCCGAGGCTCCCGAAGCGGACGATGTTGCCGCCACCCGCAACCGTTTCCTTGCCTATGCCGAACGCGTGCGCAACGGCGGGAAATTCGATGATGTCATCAACATCGGCATCGGCGGATCGGACCTCGGTCCGGCAATGGCAACGCGCGCCCTTGCGCCCGATCACGATGGCCCGCGTCTGCATTTTGTGTCAAACGTCGATGGCGCCCACCTGACCGATACGCTGAAGCATCTCGATGCGGCACGAACCCTGGTCATTGTTGCATCAAAAACATTCACAACGCTTGAAACCATGACGAATGCCCTGTCGGCGCGCGAATGGCTTGGCATCCACACGCCGACAAACATGGCGGCGGTTTCGACAAATATCACAGGCTGCGCCAAATTCGGTATTCCGGAAGAACGGGTTTTCGGGTTCTGGGACTGGGTCGGCGGACGTTATTCGATATGGAGCGCTATCGGCCTACCTTTGGCGATCGCCATCGGTGCAGAAAGGTTTGCCGCATTTCTCGACGGCGCAGCAGCGATGGACCGGCATTTCCGCGAAACACCTTTGGGGCGTAATCTGCCGGTATTGCTTGCCCTGACCGGCATCTGGCGCCGCAATGCCATGGAGTTGCCAACGGCGGCAATGATCCCCTATGACCAGCGCCTTGAGCGATTTGCTGCCTATGTTCAGCAGCTTGACATGGAATCCAACGGGAAGCAGACCGATCGAAATGGCAAACCGGTCAATTTGGCGACCGCGCCGGTGATCTGGGGTGAGCCCGGCACCAATGCCCAGCATTCTTTCTTCCAGCTAATTCATCAGGGTACCGACATTGTCCCGGTTGACTTTATTGTTGCTGCCGAACCCCGAGAAAAAATGGGTGACCATCACGCGATCTTGCTGGCAAATTGCCTGGCCCAATCACAAGCGCTGGCCTTCGGAAAAACAGAAACAGAAGTGTGCGCCGGGATGTCGGCGGACGGCAGACCGCAAGGCGAAATCGACAGGCTCGCGCCCCACCGTACCTTCCCGGGCGATAGACCCTCGACAACGATTCTTTATAGAAAGCTGGACCCCTATTCCCTCGGTCGGCTGGTAGCCTTGTTTGAACACAAGGTGTTCGTTCAAGGAATAATCTGGAACATCAACTCTTTCGACCAGTGGGGTGTCGAACTGGGCAAGCAACTGGCCTCCTCGCTCATACCAATGTTGAAAGGCAAGGATAGAACCGATGCCATGGACGCCTCGACCGCGGGCCTGATCGACCGGATTCAAAAGCTGAGGGATTCCAGGTAAATCAATGTATTCAATCTACTTTTTTAGCCTGAATTTTTCATGACATGAGGAACAAGTTCTCGCAATCAGAGTGAACAAACCATCTGCCGGCATCGACGCGAGTTTCTCGGCGTCATGGGTCATGGCGCCGGTCCGCATTATTTCCGGCGCTTCAGTATTTGCATCCTGCAATGCACCACTGGCCGCGCTATTCGCCGCTAATCCGTTATTGGCCGCAGAGGCCAACCCGTTGGCTAACACTTCCATTTGTACGGAATACCGTTTGAAAGTATCCCAGTCGGCCCAGATTGCATGCCGCGCTTCGGATGGACCCTTGATGCTACCCTCGGGAAATAGCCGGGTTAGCGCATCTCCAGAATGACCGGCAATCTTTTTGGCGCTCTTACGTACCACAATCGGAGAATACGGAACCTGTCCACGCATCATGCCTGCCAGCTTTTTCATCGTATCTGCTAGGTTGGACATCGCATCCATGCGCTGTTTGACAATACCCGTCGCACCACCATGGGCGATCGCACCTCCGGCCGCACCTATCGTCACCAGCGCTGCGAACGCATAGGCAGCAAATTTCATCGGGTTCGATAACTTGTACATGTTTGCGGATCTAGCGTCAGGACCATGGTAATCAGACTGCCATCAATTCGTTTGTGAAACGCTAACGGCACATTACCCGGGTCCACTGGCAACGGCGGGAAAATGGGAAGTAACATTCACACTTCTGATCAATCTATTCCATTAGCCCGCTGAAGGGCGCGGATATAGGCGATGATCTTTGACACCTCGTCATCGTCGACACCTTCGACGGGCGCCATGTTGCCAAACGGCCAATGGTGTTGCTGTGTACCCAGTTTGACGGCGCGCCGGATCGCTTCATCACCATGATGGCCGGGTTCATAGATCTTGTGAACCAGCGGCGGTCCGGCGCCATCATTTCCGGCAGCATTGATGCCATGGCATGATGAGCAGTTTGCATTGAAAAGCGTCCGGCCCTCCTCTGCAATTCCGGAAATGTCAGGCACTTTCACTGTTACCATGGGGCTGCCTGCCGTTTTTTTTGCCTGGTTCTGACCGCTCAGGTAGAGCCATACGCCGCCAATAATCGCTATCAGGCCGACAATAATGAGAACAACAGACCGCCTCATGATTGTGCATTCCGGCCCGCAAGATCATCGATGATCGGGCATTCGGGCCTGTCATCGCCGTGGCAGCTTTTTGCCAGTGTTTTCAGTGTTGCTTTCAACGATTTGAGATCGGCGATCTTGCGCTCGACCTGGTTGATCTTTTCCTCAGCCATCTTCTTTACGTCCGCGCTCGCTCGGTGTTCGTCTTCATAAAGGGATAGCAGCATCCGGCATTCTTCGATTGAGAATCCGAGGCTCCGCGATCGTTGAAGGAAGCGAAGACGGTGAACATCGGCATCTGAATAGTCACGGTATCCATTGTCCGCCCGGGCCGGCTTTATCAGCGCGATATCCTCGTAGTAGCGGATTGTCTTTGCGGGTAAGCCCGACCGTCCGGATGCATGACCTATATTCATTTACCTTTGCCCATCAGATATCCAATCACCACCCCGAGACCGACCAGAACGACAATGGCGGTTAGCATTCCGCCACCCATTCCGTTCATGCCCCAACCGCTCATATGTTCAAACATCGGTGCTTTTCACCTCCTGAAAATGCCCATTTCTTAAAAGGTAACTCTTCCACTTCGTGGAATGTCAAACACAATGCACCATATCGCGATCACTGCAGATCAAGGCTGCGAAGCCGCAATGCGTTGCTTATCACCGATACGGAAGACAAACTCATTGCCGCAGCCGCAATCATCGGCGACAACAGCATGCCAGTCACAGGATACAGTACACCGGCGGCCACCGGCACACCTATCGCGTTATAGGCAAACGCAAAAAACAGGTTCTGCTTGATATTTCCGATTGTTGCGTCGGCCAGACGTCTCGCCCGCATGATCCCCGTCAGGTCTCCCTTCAAAAGGGTGATACCGGCACTTTCCACGGCAACATCGGCACCGGTGCCCATCGCAATGCCGACATCTGCCGCTGCCAGCGCCGGTGCATCGTTTATCCCGTCACCTGCAACCACCACAACACGGCCCGTCTTGCGGAGTTCGTCAACGAGCAGTTTTTTCTGCTCCGGCAACACACCGGCGCGAATATCGTCAATGCCCAGTTCACCGGCAACGGCGCGCGCAGTCAACTCGTTGTCGCCGGTCGCCATGATTATCATCAGTCCGGCATTGTGAAGATCGGCAATAGCCTGTCGTGCCGTATCCTTGATGGGATCGGCGACAGCGACAATACCTTCCAGCTTGCGGTTCGCGGCAACATACATGGCCGTCTTGCCGGCTTTACGGAGGTTATCGGCCACGGCGTCATCTTCTCCCATGTCAACACCCAGGGCATCCATCATGGCGCGATTACCAAGCGCAACACCAGTCCTGCCCACGTTCCCGGACACCCCTTTGCCGGTAACGGCCTCGAAATTTCGCGCCGGCTTTATGCTCAGGCCACGTGCCGACGCACCGGTAACAATGGCTTCTGCAAGCGGATGCTCCGAACCGATCTCCAGCGCGGCAGCGATTGCCAGTACATTATCCACCGAACGTTTTCCGAATGCGATGACATCAGTCAGTTGCGGTTTGCCTTCAGTCAGCGTGCCGGTTTTGTCGACAACTAACGTATCCGCCTTGGCCATCCGTTCCAGCACTGTCGCATCCCTGACGAGAACGCCTGCCTGGGCACCACGCCCCGTCGCCGTCATGATCGACATCGGCGTTGCAAGCCCGAGTGCGCAGGGGCAGGCTATTATCAGCACTGAAGCTGCAGAAACGACCGCGTAAACCAGTGCCGGTTCGGGCCCGAACACCAACCAGGTCACAAATGCCAACACGGCAATTGCCACGACGATTGGCACGAACCACGACGCTACCCTGTCCGCAAGCCCTTGTATCGGTGCGCGCGACCGCTGTGCGCCGGCAACCATCTCCACAATTCTGGCCAGCATCGTCTCGTCACCGACCCTGCGTGCTTCAATGACGAGGCTCCCGTTCTTGTTGATCGTGCCGCCGGTAACAGTGTCGCCGGAAGCTTTCTCCACGGCAATCGGCTCTCCTGTGATAAGGCTTTCGTCGACAGACGAATGACCATCAATGACTACGCCATCGACCGGTACGCTATCGCCCGGGCGCAGGCGCAGCCTGTCACCCTCAAGAACGTTTTCCAGCGGCGCATCGTATTCCGTGCCGTTAGCATTGATGCGCCGGGCCGTTTTCGGAGCAAGATCGAGCAATGCCCGGATGGCATCGCCGGTCCTTTCGCGTGCACGCATTTCGAGGATTTGCCCGACAAATATCAGCGCGACGATAACAACCGCCGCTTCAAAATAAACAGGCACATGGCCGCCCATGTGAAATTGCGACGGAAACAGCCCTGGTAAAAAGGCGGCGATTACGCTGTAGGCGTAGGCCACCGAAACCCCCAGCATGATCAGCGTCCACATGTTCAGGTTCCAGGTTTTTATCGATGTCCAGCCACGATGGAAGAACGGCCTTGCCGCCCATAACACCACGGGTGTTGCAAGAAGAAACTCGAGCAAAACAGAACTGCGCTCCCCGATCCATTCGCGAACCGGCAAACCGGCCATCGAACCCATTGTCAGGACGAGAAGTGGAACCGCCGCCCCGGCACTGACCCAAAGCCTGCGGGTAAAATCAGCAAGTTCCAGGTTTGGCCCGCCGGCAACGCCGCCCATCGGCTCAAGTGCCATGCCGCAAATCGGACAGGTCCCCGGCCCTTCCTGCACGATCTCCGGATCCATGGGACAGGTATAAAGTGCGTTTGCCGGAGCCTTTTTCTTTTTTTTCTTGTGATTCCCTGACAGGTAAAATTCCGGATCTGCATCGAACCGGTCACGGCATTTCGGATTGCAGAAATGATA
>JAHEGF010000131.1 GCA_024645155.1 Phyllobacteriaceae bacterium
ACAGGCATCCGGGCCTGCTAATTTGATGGATATCAAAAAACAGGAGTTTTTACCAGCTGGTGCCAACGGGAAAAAGGGCAGACACCACCGTTTCGCTTCCTGTTGAAGACTGATGGAACTCCATACAAAGGCCCAAAGGAACCGGGACGAAACCGGAGATCGCGACCGTCAGGCGAGACTATGCCGGAACTTTCTATCAGCTTTCGTTAGCTTTGCGCAGCCGCTTTATCAGCGCCCGGATCAGCGTGATTGCCTCCTCCGGCGTGTTGCGGATTGCTTCCAGCAATTCATCCTCGGAGTAGGCTGCACAAACCGTGTACTCTTTTGCCATAACGGTTGCCGAGCGCGGGCGCGGGTCAACCAGTCCCATTTCGCCAAAAACTTCGCCCGGCTTCAAGACGGTACTGTGGCCTTTGGGCAATCGCACTTCTACACTGCCCGACACGATCAAATACGCGTAGTCGCTGGGATCTCCAGACCGGAAAATGACATCTCCCTCTTGAAATACGCTGCGTTGCATAGGTCGTGCTCCCCGGAAATATGCAGTGATCCGATAATGATAGCATGTTCGGGCGGCAAGATACCTTCAAAGTATGGTTTGCCTGTTTCGGTGCATTTCCCGGATCGGGCGGGCATTTCCTTTGGCGAGATCGGCTCCTCACAGAGCACCAATCGTCCAGTCCGTTACGGTTCGGTTTTCAGGATTAAACTTTTCGTGATCGCCGGCGAGCGCTGATTAGTGAACCGCAGGGCGGTTGGCCACGTAACCCAAGCCTTAAGTATCCAACCCCCAACAGGAGAGAACACATGAAACTCATCAAACTTGCTGCTGCAGCTGTTGTAGCCACCGGTATGTCTGTTGCAGCACACGCTGCCGATATAGTCGACACAGCCAAATCGGCTGGTTCCTTTAACACATTGCTCGCCGCCGCAACGGCAGCTGGCCTCGTCGACACGCTCAAAGGCCCCGGGCCGCTAACAGTGTTCGCGCCCACCGATGATGCGTTCGCTGCGTTGCCTGCCGGCACCGTCGAAGACTTGCTCAAGCCGGAAAACAAGGACAAGCTGACGTCAATCCTGACCTATCACGTTGTTGCGGGCAAGGTGATGTCCGGTGACCTGACAGACGGCATGATGGCAAAGACCGCTGAAGGCAATGAAGTCAAAATCGGCCTGTCGGGCGGTCCAATGGTCAATGACGCAAACATCGTCAGCGCTGACATAGCGGCAGACAACGGTGTAATTCACGTTATCGACAAGGTTCTCATTCCCGCCATGTAGTACGGCAGTTTCAGGGTGCGGGTGCAAACGGCATGCGCATCCTGATACGCTACGGCATTTGAACGGCTGAATGATGAGGCCCTGCCCGAAGCAACCTATCGGCCTTTCCACACCGGTTTTCGCTTCTCGGCAAAGGCGAGGGCGCCTTCCAGATTGTCTTCTGAACCATATAGAACGTCGACAGTTCTCAATTGCCGTTTGCTTATGCGGTTCAGCATATCCTGGAACCGCGTATCTTCGGCATCGCGAACGATCTCCTTGATGGCCGCATAGACCAGCGATGGACCGGAAGCCAAAAGACGCGCCATCTCCCAGGCATTGTGACGCAGGTCGGCGGCTGGCCAGATATGGTTGACCAGGCCCCAGCGATGGGCTTCTTCGGCATCAATCCAGCGCCCGGTCAGCAGCATTTCCATCGCAATATGATAGGGGATTCGTTTCGGCAGCTTGATTGAGGCGGCATCGGCAACGGTTCCAGATGTGATTTCCGGCAAGGCAAATCTTGCGTGCCCGGCAGCCAGAATGATATCGGCTGACAATGCCAGTTCCAGACCGCCACCGCAGCAGATGCCATTTACTGCGGCGATTACCGGCTTGTTGAAATTGCCCAATTCCTGCAGCCCGCCGAAACCACCGACGCCGTAATCGCCATCGACGGCGTCGCCATCAGCCGCAGCTTTCAGATCCCAGCCCGGACAGAAAAATTTCTCACCGGCGCCGGTAATGATGGCGACTCGCATTTTCGGGTCATCACGGAACTCGGCAAAGATTTCACCCAGTATGCGGCTTGTCGCAAGATCGATCGAATTTGCCGCTGGGCGGTTCAGCGTAACTTCCAGTATGCCGCTTTCACGTTTGGTAAGTACTGGTTCGGTCATTGTGCTTTCCGTCCTTTCACGATGAGCGCATCCGCCGCAATCGCATTGTCTCGCGTGCAAATCAGCGGGTTTATTTCGACTTCCGCGATTTTGCCGGCATTGTCGAAAACGTAGCGCTGAACGGCCATGATGGCTTTGACAATGGCCGCCCAGTCGGCGGCGGATTTGCCGCGGAAACCATTCAGCAAGGCGCTGATTTTCAGGCGCGACAAGGCATTTTCGATTTCTGCTTCAGAAGAAGGCAGTAGCAGGTGTTGCCGGTCGTCGAACAACTCCGTCATCACGCCTCCTGCCGCCACGGTCATAACGTAGCCTGTCTGCGGGTCATGGATAACACCGACCAGCAGCTCTGCAATTGGGTCCTCGATCAACTCTTCGACAAGAAATGCAGACGACGCCATTGCGCTGGCTGCCATTGTTGCGTCATCGGCATTGGCAATGCCGATCGCCACATTGCCCCCTTCGGATTTATGGGTAATGCCTTCACCCTTTATCACTACCGGATAACCGATCATTCCAGCCACTTCGGCCACACGGTCCTCACTTGTTGCACGCAAGAAACTCGGAACGGGAACGCCATATTCACCAAGGACCGTTTTGGCATTGAATTCGCTCAAAACATCGGTTTCCAACGGCGCTGTTGCGAGCAAGACCGGTTCGCCGGGTTCATGGTTGGGTGATCCGGCGGCAGCAATAGCCGCACATGCATGATCAAAATCGCACAGCGGCGCAATTCCGTTTGCGATACATCGTTCGGCGATCTCTTCAGGCATGTTTTCCGGCAACGAGGCCACGACCGCAAAACGCTTGCCGGTTATCGCGGACGCCTGGTCGATTGCATCAAGCGCAATGAGCCAGTCCGCAGGGTCACCTCTGGGAAAATCCAGAGCGATTATTGTCAGGTCGGTCTGTGGTCCCGAAAGTGTCGCGAAAACATCGGCCATGGCCGCTCGATCGCGCCAGATACCGGTGTGATAGTCAAGCGGGTTGGCGAGGTGCACGACCGGCGCCAGCCGCGATCTGAGCCGTTGTTTTTGTGCATCCGTCAACGCGGAAAAGATCAATCCGTTCGCCTCCGCCGTGTCTGCAATCAACGCCGCTTCGCCGCCCGAGCAGCTCAGTGACGCAATGCGATTGCCCGGCAGGCGTCCGTGGACATGAAACAGTTTCAATACTTCCAGGAATACGGCAATTGAGTGCGTCCGGGCGATGCCAAGCCGGCGCATCAAGGCGTCTGCACCGGCTTCGGTTCCGGCTATTGATGCCGTATGCGATACGGTTGCAGCGCGCGCATGATCGGATCGCCCGACCTTCAACGCGGCTATGGGTTTTCCGAGTTCCGATGCGCGCTTTCCGAGCGCCTCAAACGAGCGGATATCGGTGAAGCTCTCGATATACAGGCCAAGCGCAGTCACGCGCGGATCTTCGATCAGTGCGAGGCCGATATCGGCCAGACCCTGCTGCAGCTGATTGCCGACCGTTACTGTGTATGCGATGGGAAGGCCACGCCTCTGCATCGTCATGTTGAGTGCGATATTGGACGATTGGGCAATGATCGCGACGCCGGATGAAACCGTCTGCAATCCATGCTGGTCAGGCCAAAGCGATACATTGTCGAGCGCATTTAATATGCCATAGCAATTCGGACCGAGGATCGGAAAATCTCTGGCTGCTTCCAGAAGTTGAACATTCAGTTCCTGACCATCTTCGGCTTCCTTGAATCCGCTGGCAAAACAGACGGCTCCGCCCGCATTCATATCTCGAAGCTCGGTGACCATCTCAATGGTTGCTTTCCGGTTGACCCCGATGAAAGCAGCATCGGGGGCGTACGGCAACGCGCTCAGCGCCGGATAGGCCCTGACGCCCGCAACCAGTTCCCGTGTCGGATGGACTGGCAAGATCGTCCCTTCAAATCCGGTCTTTTGGCATTGTTCAACGACCGCACAGCACCATGCGCCGCCGCCGATAACGGCAATGGATTTCGGACGGAAAAGGCGCTCCAGCGAACGCATCGTCGTCATGCCCCGAGCGGTCGTAGCAGGTCGCGGCTGATGATGTGGCGCTGTATTTCAGATGTGCCGTCCCAAATCCGCTCGACACGTGCGTCGCGCCAAAAGCGCTCGACAGGGAAATCGGACATCAGGCCCATTCCGCCAAATATCTGCAACGTTATATCGGTGACCCGGGCCAGCATTTCGGATGCGTAGAGTTTGGCGCTGGAAATTTCGCGATTGGCCTGCATCCCTTGATCAAGCCTCCAGGCAGCCGAAACTGTCAGCCAGTCGGCAGCATCTATTTCAGTGATCATGTCAGCCAGTTGAAAGCCGACGCCTTGAAACTTGCCGATCGGCTGGCCGAACTGTTTGCGATCGGCAGCATAGTTCAAGGCCAGATCAAAGCATCGCCGCGCCCTCCCGACACACATGGCAGCCACGGTGAGGCGCGTTGCGTAGAGCCACTCATTCATCACGGCAAAGCCGCCGTCAACGTCGCCCAGCACCCGACTTTCCGGAAGACGGCAATCATCGAATTCGAGGATCATGTTTTTGTACCCGCGATGCGAGACCGAGTGATAGCCGTCACGGATCGTAAATCCCTTCGTGCCGCGATCCACCAGAAATGTGGTGATCCTTTTCTTTGGTCCGTGAACCGTGGCGTCTTCACCGGTAGCGGCAAAAACGATAACGAAGTCTGCATGTTCGGCCCCGGAAATGAAGTGTTTGGTTCCGTTGATTACCCAATCATTGCCGTCACGCCTGGCGGCACATTTCATGCCGCGCACATCCGAGCCTGCATCCGGCTCTGTCATTGCAAGCGCATCCATCTTTTCTCCGTGAACGGCAGGCAGGAGGTATCGTTCGATCTGCTCGTCCCTGCAGGCCATCAGGATGTTCTGAGGGCGCCCGAAGAAATGGGTCAGGGCCATCGAGCCGCGTCCTAGTTCGCGTTCAACGAGCGTGAAATCTAGATGGGAAAGCCCTGCGCCGCCGACGCTTTCGGGAAAATTGCACGCGTAGAAGCCGAGTTCTTTCGTTCGGTTTTTGATTGTTTCCGCGAGATCCTCCGGTACTTTTCCCGTGCGTTCAACCGCGTCCTCGAACGGAATGATTTCCTTTTCAACAAAACGCCTAACTGTCGAAACGATCATTTCCTGTTCCTGGCTGAGGCCAAAATCCATGGTTTACATCCCTTCTGGTAGCGGCAGTTTGCTCTGCGCTTCGTGCACCTCTGCGAGCCGTTGCAGGAAATTTGGCGCGGGCGTTGTTGAACGCCGCGTCTTGAGATCCACATGGATCAGCAACTGGTCGCAGGTCGCAAGCAAACCGCCATCCCGGCGGAGCAACTGATGATACAGGCGGAGCTTCTTGCCCTCAGCCAGACGGACTTGAGTGGTCGCCCTTATTGTCTCGCCAGCACGTATTTCATCGACAAAACGGATGGTGTTCTCGACGGTAAAATAGCTTTTCCCGGATTTGACGTAGTCTTCATCGGCGCCGACTATAACCATGATCGCGTCCGCCGCATCGGAAAAAACCTGGCCGTACCGGCCCTCGTTCATGTGGCCATTATAGTCTGTCCAGTCGACCGGAACGACACGGCTGACAGTTGGTATCGGCTTGGAGATGTCGGCTGGATCGGGCAGTGCCATTCGCCTGTCATGGTCGCGAAGCAGTGCGCCGGCGCCCCAGCCACGCAACTTCAGGGCACGCATTATCGCAACCAGATTGTCGTCCCGTATGCGCTCCAGTTCGCGGATCGTGTGATTGCCCGACTGGGAATCGGACTGGATGGAGATTTTCTCGACCAGTTCATTGGTCAATTCTGGCACGTCCGTCAGTTTGGTCCACGGCCAGGCAAGGCACGGCCCGAATTGCTCGATAAAATGGCGCATTCCGGCTTCACCGCCGGCAATCCGGTAGGTTTCAAAAAGCCCCATCTGTGCCCAGCGCAGTCCAAAGCCGAAACGGATGACATCGTCGATCTCTTCGGTGGTCGCAATGTTGTCATTGACGAGCCACAATGCCTCGCGCCAGACAGCTTCGAGTAGCCGGTCGGCAACATGCGCGTCGATTTCCTTGCGTATAGCCAGCGGTTTCATGCCGAGCGCGGTTAGTAGCGTGCCAGCATGGGATATCGTTTCCGGATGCCCTACCAGTTCAACAACCGGCAGAAGATAGACCGGATTGAAAGGATGAGCGACAAAAATTTGCTCCGGACGGGCTGCCTCGAATTGCAATTGAGACGGCTTGAACCCCGATGTCGATGACCCAACCAGAGCTCCAGGCCGGCAATGGCGCTGTATTTCGGCCAGAACCCTGTGCTTGGTTTCCAGGATCTCGGGAACGCTTTCCTGTATCCAGTCAGCGTCGCTTACAGCACTCTCTATTCCCGCATGAAAGAAAAGTTGGCCTTCGGCTGGCATTTCAACATCGGCCAATGCTGGCAAGGATCGCCTTGCATTTTCCAAAACCTCGCCAATCTTGCGTTCAGCCTGCGGGTCCGGGTCGAAGATCGCCACGTCCCAGCCATTCAGCAGGAACCGTGCCGCCCAACCGCCGCCGATGACGCCACCGCCGATTATCGCTGCTTTTCCCGTCATTTCGGCGCCCTTTTTGCCAAACCGAGGCGTTTGCGAACCTCGGCAGGGCCGATAATGTTTGCACCCATCGCCTCGATGATCGACCGCGCCTTTTGCACAAGCGCCTCATTTGTTGCCAGTTCTCCCTTTGCCAACCAGATATTGTCTTCTAGCCCGACGCGAACATTGCCCCCGGCCAGTACCGCCGCCGCAACATAAGGCATCTGGTTCCGGCCAATCGAGAATGCCGACCAGTGCCAGCTTTGCGGCACATTGTTGACCATCGCCATGAATGTGTTGAGGTCGTCGGGCGCACCCCAGGGCACGCCCATGCACAATTGCACCAGCGCCGGATCCGTCAAGATGCCGTCTGCGACCAGTTGCCTGGCATACCAAAGATGCCCGGTGTCAAAAGCCTCGATTTCCGGTTTGACGCCAAGTTCCGTCATCATGCGACCCATCGCCTGCAACATGCCCGGCGTGTTGGTCATTACATAGTCGGCTTCGGCGAAATTCATGGTGCCGCAGTCTAGCGTGCATATTTCCGGCATGCATTCGGCGACATGCGCCATCCGCTCTTCGGCACTGGCCATGTCCGTTCCGGCCTGCAGGGGCAGGGGTGAATTTGGTGTGCCAAATACCATGTCTCCACCCATTCCGGCTGTCAGATTGAGCACGACATCGGTATTGGCGTCGCGAATACGCTCAGTGACTTCTCGGTAAAGCTTCGGGTCACGCGCCGGGGCACCGCTGTCGGGGTCACGTACATGGCAATGCACAATTGCTGCACCGGCTCTTGCGGCAACTATCGCGCTTTCGGCAATCTGCTTTGGGTTGCGCGGCACATGGGGACTGCGCTCGTGTGTGCCTCCGGATCCGGTAACGGCACAGGTGATGAAAACCTCTTTGTTCATTGCAAGCGGCATGGACATCCTCCCGGTAATCCTGCTTGGAGAGAGTAACGGGCTTGCCAATCTGAACTATGCTGAAATAGTCTAACTTATGCAAAAACAGTCAAATCGGATTTCTGCGCCGGTTTCTATCAGCGTCCTGCTGTTTGACCGTTTTTCCAATCATTGCCTTGCCAACATGCTCGAACCGTTTCGCGCCGCCAATGCAATCTCCGGGAAACAGCTCTATGTGTGGCGCTTCGTTACCCTTGATGGCCGGCCGGTCCGATCATCAAGCGAACTGGCGGTAGTACCGCAAGGTCCCGCGGTAGTGCAGGAAGTTGGCGATTTCGTCTTCGTGGTAGCGAGTTATGGATACCGGTCGCATTGCACATCTGCATGCCTCCGGATACTGCGCCAGGCAAAGCGTAGCGGGACACGCATCGTCGGGCCGGATACCGGCGCATGGCTGATGGCCAAAGCCGGCCTGCTTGATGGGCACAGGGCAACCATACATGCCGATGTCCTGCAAAGTTTTGAGGAAACATTTCTCGGGATCGATGTCGAGCGGAGCCGCTTTGTGCTTGATGGCCAGCTCATCACCTGCGGTGGCGCCCTTGCATCATTCGATCTGGCGCTGAAGCTGATCGGAATCGAACATGGTGAAATGCTGCGGCTCGACGTTGCGGCGTTCCTGATGCAGGAACCGCCGCTTCCCATGGCAAGCGGCCAGATGGCCTATTCCTCGTCCCATCTTGTCGGACGGGCAATCACGATCATGCATGAAAGCCTTGAAAAGACCGTGACGGTTGCAGGCATTGCCCGCTCGCTCAATTGCAGTCCGAAAACCCTTGAACGCATGTTTGTGAAAAAAATGGGTAAGCCACCCGGCAGTGTCTATCGCCATATCAGGCTATCAGCGGTCAAACGACTGGTCGAGAATTCAGGATTGCCGATCTCTGAAATTGCCGTTCGCTGCGGTTACGAAAACGCCAGCGCTATGACGAGGGCTTTTGCACGAGAATTCGGATTGACGCCGCAGAATTTGCGCATGAGCATCTGACAGACAGGGGGCCATACCTGCCGGTTTCCAGCGTTGCTGTGACGAACGCTTGTCGACCTCGGCAACCAGGGCATTGCAAGTCCGGCACGGCAGTCCGATAAAATTTTACCGATTTCCCTAAGCTGATCCTTACGGCGCTTTGTTAGAAGCAGCGGTAGTGACAACGGGGAAATTCACTATGCGTAACCAGATATCGAAGATCTTTGCGGCTGCATTTGTTGTCGCCGTTCCGTTGGAAAGCACGGCAACGCCGTATTATGCAAACAAGACGG
>JAHEGF010000377.1 GCA_024645155.1 Phyllobacteriaceae bacterium
GATGCGCCGGTCCGTCTCGTTTTCGTCGCCGGTTATCAGAGCATGCAGTGGCGCCGGAAACCCAGAGAGCCTGGCTGGGGCATCATGTATCTGCCCGTCGGTGATCATGACCGCGCCGCCAATTCGCGAAGGCTCGACATCGCGAAACACGTTTTCGAGTGCCGAAAACATTTTCGTCTCGATATGGTCCTCTTCCTTGCCGGATCGCCCGGCATCGACCAGCCGGACCTCGAACTGCCGGTAACGCTCCAGTTTCGATTTCAGATGCTCGACCGCCTTTTCGGTTGTCTCCAGTCGGTCGCCGATATTCTGGCTTTGGCTGTGGTCGGCGATAATGGCGACAACGCTTTTGACGGGATCGCGTTCCTCGCGAAGCAGGATCGGATTGATCAGGGCAAGGCCGATTGCGAATGCCGCCAGCAGCCGCAGCCATGCACCCTGGCGGCGCAGCCAAAGCCCGGCGAGCGCCAGCACGATTGCCAACGCCGAAAAGGCAACAGCCATGGGCAGAGAGAGCAGCGGGTCGAAATCAAATGTCCAGACTACTGGCATCGTCAGTTCCCCAGCCGTTCGAGGAGTGCGGGAATGTGCACCTGATCCGACTTGTAGTTGCCGGTCAGCATGTACATCATGATGTTCACACCGGCCCGGTAGGCATAGATGCGCTGCAACGGGTTGTTGGGCACGGTCGGCAACAGCGGGTTGCCAGCTTCATCGACCGCCCATGCGCCGGCGAGGTCATTCCCGGTAATCAGGATCGGCGAAACCCCGTCGCCCGTCCTGACTGGGCGGGAGTTGGCATTCTGCGCCGTAAGCGAAGCCTCGACCCAAAGCGGGCTGCCGTTGTAGCGGCCGGGAAACTCGCCAAGTATGTAGAATGACTTGGTCAGCACATGGTCTGGCGGGACCGGCTCGAGAGGCGGAATGTTGAGCCCGTCGAGAATATCGCGCAACTGCCTGTTTTCATTGCTTGATGCGCCAAGCGCGGAGAACCCGGAAGTCAGCTGGTCACGCGTGTCGAACAGTACGGTTCCACCTTTTTGCATGTAGGCGTCGAGGCGGGCTATCGCCTGGGCGGAGGGCGTTGGCGAATCGCCGTCAAGCGCCCAGTAGATGATCGGAAAAAACGCCAGTTCATCTTCTTCAAGATCAACGCCTGCCGGGTCTGCCGGCTCCAGCGCGGTTCGCTGCGTCAAAAACCGGGTCAAGCCAGACAATCCGGCTCTGGTGATGGAATCGAGTTGGCTGTTGCCCGTGACGACATAGGCAATTCTCGTCTGGGTAATCGCCGCGATGATCCCGTCGTCTCCGGGTTTTTCGTCAGCACGGGACGAAGCGGGATAGGGCAGATTGGCGGCAGCGCCGACAAGGATGATTGCTGCTATCGCCGATACCTGTGCTTTCAACGGCCTGAAACGCGAAAAGGTCCCGGCCATCCACAAAGTCACAAGCGTGTCAACGGCGAGAAGGAGAAGTGCTGCAGCAAGCAGCAATCCGCTCAGATCGACTTTTTCATCGAACGCATAGGTGATGTTGGTCACGGGTAATCCGAGATCGGGTCTGGAAACCGGCGCAAGTACGGCATCCCCGGCGAGGAGATCATGGGCAACCACGCCCTCTTCGGTGCCGTAAAGGCCGGGCGGATTATCCAAGGAAACCGGGGCACCGGCAATCAGCGGCTTGGCCGACGGCGGTGGCGGACCGGCTGCGCCATTGGCGTCTATGATGCGAAACGGGGGCAGGCTCGGCGTCGTATCGGAAATGCGGGTTTCCGCGGCTCCCTGATTCCTTGACAGTTGAATGATACGGCGCAGCATGTCGACGAATGTGCCGGATATGGGAAGATTCGACCAGGTTGCTTCGGGAGTGATGTGGAACAGGACAATCGTACCCCGGGCGAGTGACGCGCCGGTCACCAGCGGCGTGCCGTCTGCCAGATTGGCCCAGGTTCTCTCGCCTATATCGGGGCCGGGTTCTGCCAGGATCTGGCGGATGACGGTGACATCGCGCGGCGGAGTCAGGTCTGAAAAAGGACCGGTTGGCGGGAATTCCGCAACCGGCTGCGGCTCTGTCCACGACAAGGCACCACCAAGGGCGCGCTCGCCGGCACGCAGTTTTACCGGCAGCAATTCATCATCGTCCACCGATGCCGCCAGCCTCGGGCCGGCAAACCGGACCAGCGTGCCGCCGTTGCGGACCCAGTTTGCAAGCTCGGTGCTGGCAGTTTCCGGCAGCGTTCCAACATCGGCAAGGACTATGATGGCAGGTTTTTGGCTGATGATTTCCGGAACGGCTTCGGCAAGGTCCTGCACGGTTGGTTCGACAATATCGGCATAAGGTTCGAGCGCGCGCTTGATGTAGAACAGGGGTGAAATCAGCGGCTGTGCCTGATCGCCTTCGGCAGCTGATATCAGGGCGATCCGACGGCGGCGTGAATTGTCATCGATCAGGCGGATGGCGGCGGCGTGATCAACATTGCCGAGCCTGATGGAAGCAAAATCATTGCGCAATTCGAACGGGACGGCGATTTCAGCTTCGGCAATGGTCTCTCCGCTTTTGAAGGTCAGGCTTGTCTCGGCAATCTGACGGCCGCGCTCGTCATGCGCTGTAATTGGGTATGTCATCGGCACGGCGGGGGCCGTTGCCCTTGCAGCGGTAACCGAAAACGCATTCGGCCGGTTTTCGACTGCGGTCAGTCCAACCAGGTCGCCGACCGGTCCCGTGCCCCAGATAATCCTCGTTGCGCCGGCAGCACCAAGGCTGGCGAAGGCGGCGGAGTCTTCTCCG
>JAHEGF010000132.1 GCA_024645155.1 Phyllobacteriaceae bacterium
GGTGACGGACGACTATGTCCAGCTGAAAGGTGTTGGCCAGAAGGTGGATATCAGCCGTATCGCGGTTGATCGGGCCGATTGACCGTATGCGGCAGCCGTTGCCGAAATGGCGGAGAGAGAGGGATTCGAACCCTCGAGACGGTTCCCCGCCTACACACTTTCCAGGCGTGCGCCTTCGACCACTCGGCCACCTCTCCTCATACACCGGCCCTTCAGGGCGGCGCGACACTCATCTAGTCGAAGCCGCACCGTTTTCCAAGCTGCAAATCTTCAAAATTGCCGGTAACGGCCTTTTGACCCGAAGATTGGACAAACAATTGCCGCAACGTTCCGCACGGCCTATGTAGGGGAAGACCTAACGATCGCTGGTGAAAGGCCGTCATGATCAAGTTCCTGTTCCGGTTTATGGGCCTGTTTCTTCTGGCTGTTGCCGTCATCCTTGCAGTAATCGATGCGACACGTTCGGTTGCCGCTTCCGAACTGGTGATGACGCCGCTTGGCCAAAGCTGGTTTGCTGTATCGCCCTCGACGATCAATCTCGCCCAGGCGCTTGTCCAGCGCTACACGCTGCCAGTGATCTGGGATCCTGCTATTGTCTGGGTGCTTACCATGCCCGGATTCACCGTATTTGCCGTTTTGGCGGTTTTGTTCCTGCAGATAGGAACGCGCCGGCGCAAGCGCGGCATACAAATCAAAAGTGCCTGACAGGACCGGCACAAAGGGAGCACTAGTCATGTTTTTTCTGAGCGACATGTTGAACCGGAAACTCAAACTGCCGAAGCGGGAAGACGCCTTGCCCGGCAGGGACGCGGCCATTCCTACAGCTGAAAGGCATTTCGTGTCGAAGCACCCGCTAAAGGGGCCGTTCCCGGAAAACAGCGAGACTGCCTATTTTGGCATGGGGTGCTTCTGGGGCGCCGAAAGGCTGTTCTGGCAGACACCCGGCGTGTGGGTTACGGCCGTCGGCTACCAGGGCGGCGTCACCCCCAATCCGACTTACCAGGAAACGTGTACCGGCATGACTGGCCACGCCGAGGTCGTGATGGTGGTATTTGACCCGCAAACCGTGTCCTACGAGCAATTGCTGCGGATTTTCTGGGAAAGTCACGATCCGACACAAGGCATGCGCCAGGGAAACGACCAGGGCACGACCTATCGTTCGGCGATCTACACGACCACGCCGGAGCAGGCCGCAGCAGCCGGTTTTTCGCGTGACGCCTACCAGGAAGCGCTGACGGCAGCGGGCGGCAGAAAGATAACCACCGAAATCACCGAAGCCGGGCCTTTCTACTTTGCCGAACAGGAACATCAACAGTACCTGGCAAAGAACCCTGGCGGCTATTGCGGACTGAAGGGAACCGGCGTTGCCTGTGCCACTGCGGCAGACCAATAAGGATCGCCTTACGCAGCGGTATCAATTTTGTGGGTGATATTTTCTCGCGCCCATGCCAGACTACCGTCCAAGTGGGGGCAATGCAGTTCCCGCTGCAACCGATTGGTGCACCGGATAACGGTCTGTGCCAGACGCAAATAACAAACGTAACCAACAGGGTTAGACACCATGAAGCGTATAGTTCTTGGTCTATTGACCGCCACGGTAATGGCAACCACGGCCTTGGCCGCGGACATCAAACCGGCAATCATCTATGATCTTGGCGGCAAGTTCGACAAATCATTCAACGAATCCGCCTTTAATGGCGCCGAGAAATTCAAAACCGAAACCGGCATCGAATACCGCGAATTCGAAATACAAAACGACGCCCAGCGCGAGCAGGCACTGCGCAAGTTCGCACAGGACGGCAACGATCCAGTCGTCATGGCCGGATTTTCTTGGGCAGCAGCTCTGGAAAAAGTCGCTACCGAATTCCCCGATACCAAGTTTGCGATCATCGACATGGTCGTTGACAAGCCCAATGTCCGTTCAGTTGTCTACAATGAACATGAAGGCTCCTACCTGGTAGGCATCATGGCTGCGATGGCTTCCGCGTCGAAAAAGGTCGGTTTCATCGGCGGCATGGACATTCCGCTGATCCGCAAATTCGGCTGCGGATATGTCGGTGGCGCCAAATCCGCCGGCGCGACGGAAGTGTTGCAGAACATGACCGGTGATACCCCGGCAGCATGGAACGATCCCACCAAGGGCGGCGAAATCGCCAAATCGCAGATTTCGCAAGGCGCTGATGTCATCTACGCAGCCGCAGGCGGTACCGGCGTCGGTGTCCTTCAGGCAGCCGCAGACGAAGGCAAGCTTGGTATCGGTGTTGACTCAAACCAGAACGGTCTTCAGCCGGGCAAGGTCCTGACATCGATGCTGAAACGCGTCGACGTTGCCGTCTACAATGCATTCATGGATGCAAAGAATGACGCGTTCTCCACCGGCTTCAATGTGCTGGGCCTGAAGGAAGGCGGCGTTGACTATGCCATGGACGACAACAACAAGAGCCTTGTCAGCGACGAAATGAAGTCGGCCGTGGAAGAAGCCAAGGCAAAGATCATTGCCGGCGAAGTCAAGGTCCACGATTTCATGTCCGACGAGAACTGCCCATACTGACCGGCACTCTCCGGTCTTGAGAAACGGCCGCCGGTGTCAGCGTCGGCGGCTTTTTCATGGGCAGAATCGGTCGATGGTGCCGCAGCACCATCCATCTGGTGTGCTACCAGTGAGGCGGTTTTGTTGCGGGCGTTTCGGATTCCGCGTTTTCCTCGATTGCCTGTAGCCGAGCGGTCAGGCGGTCGACGGTTTGCCGCATCGATTCAAGGGATTTCCATAATCCGGTTGCGGTTTGTGCCATTTCCTCGTTGGCCCGCTCCAGTTCGGCAATACGGATTTCAAGTTCGGTGATGCGCTCTTCGGTAGTCATGCCATCAATCCGGAAAGTGCGGTACGGAATGCCTCGTCGTGCGGTGCGGGTCTGCGGGTCCGGCGATCGACATAGACATGGATGAAAAACCCCTCTGCTGAGGCACTGTCCTCACCATTGCGGAACAGACCGACCTCATACCGTACCGAAGAGTTCCCCAACGAGGCGACCCTGAGGCCTGCATGGACAATGTCGGGAAAGCCCATCTCGGCAAAGTACCGGCAGCCTGTCTCAACCACCAGGCCGATACGCGCACTCGCAGAAAGGTCGAGCAAACCTTTGTCGAGCAGCCAGCCATTGACCGCGGTGTCGAACAGCGAATAATGGACGACATTGTTCATGTGACCATAAATGTCATTGTCCATCCAACGGGTTGGCAGGGTACGAAACGTCTTGTAGTCGGCGCGTTTAGCAGGCTGCATCCGCTTGCTGGTCATAGCTTCTTTCACAATCCAGGTTGCTGGCGCGGCAGTTTGAGGATGAACCTCGAACCATTGCGATAATCGGGATCAAGCTTGAGAGTACCATGATGGCTCTCAGCGATCTGACGGGCAAGCGCCAACCCGATCCCGGTGCCGGCATATTCCGTCTGATCGCTGTGCAACCTGTGGAAGATTCCGAATATCCAGTCTTCGTTGCGCGGATCGATACCGATTCCGTTGTCGGTTACCGACAGGTTGATGTCGACCAGTGTCTTGGTGCAGGAAATCGTGATTTCCGGGCTTGTTGCCAGCCGGTGGTACTTGATAGAGTTGCCAATGAGGTTTTGCATCAGGCTGACCAGAAGCTTATAGTTGCCAACCAGAACCGGAAGCGGTTCCGTGGTTATCCGCGCCGAACTTTCATCGATTTGAGCCCATAACAGGCGTTTGGCATCCTCCACAACTTCGCCCATATCGACGGCATCCATTTCGATATCTTCATAGGCGATGCGCGAGTATTCCAGCAGACCCTCGATCAACGTGGTCATGTCGTGTGCTACGGTTTTGATCTGGTTGGCGTAATCCGGGACCTTTTCCAGGCGGCCTGCGGCAATTTCCTTGCCCAGCGTATCGGCAAACATGGTGATATGGCGGATCGGCGATTTCAGGTCATGGGCGACGGTGGCGGAAAATTTTTGCAGTGCGGTGTTGCGTTTCTCAAGTTTGGCATTGCTGGCATCAAGTGCGCGGCGTGCGCGCACCAGATCGGAAATATCCCGGCCTACCGAAATGATCTCAACGGGATTACCGTCACCGTCAAACAGCTTCAGGTTCGACCACAGGAACCAGGTATCCTGATCCGGTTTGCCCATGGCTTGCTCGAAACTTGCCATCGGATTTTGCGGAGTCAGTTTTGCCAGGCCATTGCGTGTAAGTTCATGATCGCTTGACGGAATGAAGTCGAAAAATGACCGGCCGAGGACATCCTCAACCTGCAAGCCCAGGAAACCGCAATATTTCCCGTTTGCATAGGTCAAGACAGTATCCGGAGTTGCCCGTGTCACCGCGTCCGGCATAGCCGCCATCAGAGTACGCAGTTCCTTTTCACTGGTCTCCAGATTGTCCTTGACCCTGGTCAGCGTTACCTCGTTCTGGCGTTCCCGTTCGGCAATCTCGATATCGGCAGTAACTTCGGTCTGCATACCGACGACAATGCGCGGATCGTGATCTGAAATTCGGCCAATCCCGCGTATCCATTTATCCTGACCGTCGCGGGACCGTATCGGAAAGGTGTGATCGATCTGCTCAATCGTGCCGAGCGACAGGGCGACAAACTGCTCGCGCACGGTTTCGCGATAATCGGGAAGGATGCATTCCACAAAATCATGGGCGGTTCTGTGCGGATCGAATGCGTCAAATCCGTATATCGCATCGAGCGCCGGATCACGCTGGATTTCCCAACTGTCAAGGTTCATCGATGAAAAGCAGTGTTTGCCGATGTGGGCCGCGATTTCCATCTTGTGGGCGTTGATTGCCTTTTCACTGATATCCGAAGCGAAAACCGCCAGCAGTGGCTGGTCGCGCGTACCGACATATTCGAAGCGGGCGCGGATCGGGTAAGTTGTGCCGACGCGGCGCCGGAAACTGCTGTCAATGTTTATAAACGCACCATTGCCGTCGAGCCGGTCAGTGATTTTTTTCAGTTCGGCCAAAGATAGGTCGGGGCAGATGTCGCAAATCGCCTTGCACATCAGACCGTCACGCGAATAGCCAAGGTTCATACAGGCAGCATGATTGACTAGGGCAATATTCCCGGTTCCGGAATGAATGACGAAAATTTCCTGCGCCGATCTTTCGAATATCCGTCCGAGAAGCCGGGCCGCCGCGTCACTGCCCGACAGCGATCGGTGATGTTGCGGTTTGTTCATCCCCCGTCCTTTGGTACTAGGCGATGAAGCCCGAAATGATCCCACAGTCTTCAGGTCCGCACTGCCAATGAACCTGCCGTCTGCCAAAATCCTTGCCCCGATTCCGGCCTGGCCTGAACGATATCAATCGCAGGCCTTTTTTGAACCTAGCAAGCAATTGTAAAAAATGGGTTTCTGCCGATCTGGCTGAATTTTTCGGTGGCATAATTATTAGCAACTTTGAAAGTGTGACATTGACCACAGACCGGTCTTCTGCCGTTGGGTAAGTATTCGGTGGGGCAACGGGGCATTCAGGCTCCTCGCTTCTTTCGACACTGCGAGAGTCCAACAGCACGCGGCAACGCCGCGTCGATGGGAGATTGATCATGTCGAATACACATTTGGTTCCAATTCTCAGATATCAGATGCTCACGGTGGCCGGCGCGCTGGCGCTGGCGCTTGCGTCCCAGTCATTTGCCCAGGAGGCAAGTTTTACTGCACCCGACACACCGCAGGTTGCGCCGGGCGAACTGATCGTCAAATTCAAGCCCAGCATATCTTCGCAAAGAAGCACACTTGCGTTGACCAGAATGGGCGCGAAATCGATCCGTTCACTTGACATCATCAATGCCAAGGTTGTGGCAATCGCCGATGAGGATCCGGTTGCTGCGGCGGCCCGCCTGTCGGCGATGGAAGAGGTCGAATACGCTGAACCCAACTACATTGTCCATGCGCTGGACACCACACCCAACGATCCGATGTTTGCCCAGCAATGGGCACTACCAAAAATAAAGGCGCCATTGGCCTGGGACACGCTGAAGGAAAGCCCGAACGTGATTGTCGCCGTCATCGATACGGGGGTCGACTACAACCACCCGGACCTGAAGGCGAACATGTGGACCAATGCCGGTGAAATTCCCGCGAACGGGGTGGATGACGATGGCAATGGTGTCATTGATGATATTCACGGCGCCAATTTCATTCCGTCAATGCCATCGGGCGATCCGATGGATGATAACCGTCATGGTTCCCATGTTGCCGGTATTATTGCAGCGGTCACGGACAACAATATCGGTATTGCAGGCACGTCATGGAAAACCCAGATCATGGGCGCCAAGTTTCTCAGCGCGTCGGGATCGGGCACAATTGCAGACGCCATCGAAGCGATCGAATACGCTACCAAGAACGGCGCGCACATCATGAACAACAGCTGGGGCGGTGGCGGTTTCTCGCAAGCTGCAGAAGATGCCATCAAGGCTGCAAACGCTGCCGGCGTATTGTTCACCGCTGCGGCCGGGAACAGCAACAACAACAATGACGCAAACCCGCATTACCCTTCAAACTATGATGTGCCGAATGTCATGTCGGTGCTTGCCACCGGCCAGTCAGATGACCGCGCCAGTTTTTCCAACTGGGGAAAGACCACCGTCGATATCGGTGCGCCCGGTGTCGCCATTCTCAGTACTGTTCCGGGTGGACAGTACCAGAGTCTGAACGGCACTTCGATGGCGACACCATACGTGTCGGGCGCTGCCGCCCTGGTAAAGGCTGCGAACATGAACTGGGGTCCCGACAAGATCAAACAGCATCTGATGGAAACGGCTGACAAGATTCCGGCACTTGATCCGCTGATCGTTTCCGGTGCGCGGCTCAATCTTGCCGAGGCTCTCGGCGGTGGCGGAGGAATGCCACCTCCCGGCGGCGGCTGCACCACCGGAGGACATGCGCAGATCGCCTACAACGAGTTCTTCTGGTCCGCAGGCAGCCAGGTATCGGCCAATTCCAATATTCTAGACGTTGCCTTTACCCTGCCGGAATCCATGGTGATCGACGTGTCGGTCAACGGTTCGGCAAAACGGGTGGCCGGCGGCGGTGCAACGACGGTCCGCACCGGTGTCTACAACAATGTTTCGCCGAATGTCATGTGGACCGGGTCCTATCGCCAGGTTACCTTTGACAACAGCGACCAGAACCTGCCGCTGACCTCGAACTTTTCAATCCGGCTGCCTGCGGGCAACCACACGATGTACTGGAAATTGTGGATCAGCAATGCCACGCTGAAACTTGATTCCGGCACGATAACCGTGCGTGCATTTCCGTGTTCGATGGGCGGCAAGATCCAGTCTCTGTCCGATACCGCCAATGGCGCGATTACCGAGGTCAAGACACAGGACATTGCCACCAGTGGCGAGGAAAACGGCAATGCCGGTCAGGGAAACTGACCTTCCGGTGAAACCGGCGGTACTGCCGCTTTGATTAACCAGACCGGTGGCTCGATTAGCCGGTCCAACGCAAGGTGGGCATCGGGGCAGTCCTGAGCGGCTGCCCCGATGTCTGTGCCTTCGCAATTTGGTCGCAATGAACCCATATGATGTACACCAATGTGAATGCCTGACGTGGGAAACGGAGTCATGAACCAATTTGCAAAATTGCCGGCAACAGGAATTGCCGTTTTGATCATGATGATGGCTGGTGCAGGTGCCCCGAACCTGCTGAGCGCCAGTGCCGGAGGAGGCGGGCTGATGGCCGCGGAAAATGATCCTGATGCGGCAGTGCCCGGCGAATTGCTGGTCAAGTTCGACAATGCGGTTTCGGCCGAACAGGCCAATACAGCAATCACGAATGTTGGTGGCGAAGTGGTCAATGTAATGCTTGACGGCAGCCTATATCTGGTACGGTTCGCCTATGCGGAAACTGTTCCCGATATCAAGCGCGCGCTCGAGAAAACCCCCGGCATTGCCTATGTCGAACTGAACTACAAGGTCGGTATCGAACCGCCGGTCGAAAACGGCTCCGGTAGCACCGGCGGCGGCAAGGATGGCCCGATCACCATAGAATAGAGCCGGATTCAAACCTCAAGCACCTGAAGCCGTTCGGCAACAAGTACAGCGAGGCGTTCGGCGACATCCGCCTTGCTCATGTCTGGCCATTTTTCAATGCCGCTGCGCGAGACGATGCGTACCCGGTTGCGGTCACCGCCAAAAACGCCGCCTTGCGGCGAAACATCGTTTGCGACAATCAGGTCTGCGCCTTTCTTTTCAAGCTTGCGGGCGGCATTGCGCTCCAGATCCTGCGTTTCAGCGGCAAAACCGATCACCAGGTGCGGCCGCTGGTCGTGATGGCCAACGGTTGCGAGTATATCCGGGTTTTCGGCCATCTTAAGCACCGGAGCTTTTGCGCCGGGCTTTTTCTTGATTTTTTCTTCGGATGCGGCCGCAACCCGCCAGTCGGCAACGGCAGCGACCATTACCGCGGCGTCGGCCGGTAACAATTGTAGCACGGCGTCACGCATCTCGCGGGCACTTTCGACCTTGATCACCGCTACGCCTGGAGGATCGGGTAAATTAACCGGACCGGAAACAAGCCGCACATCAGCGCCCAGCGCGCATAACGAGGCGGCGATGGCATGGCCCTGCTTGCCCGAAGACCGGTTGGCGATATACCGCACCGGATCAATCGGCTCGTGAGTTGGCCCCGATGTGACGATGATGGTCTTGCCGGCGAGCGGTTTTTCCCGGTTATCTACGAGACGTTCGATTTGAGATGCAATTTCAAGCGGTTCTGCCATCCGGCCGGCGCCTGCTTCGCCTGCCTCCGCCATTTCCCCCCGGTTCGGGCCGATGAAGTGAACGCCATCGGACGCGAGCACTTTACGGTTTCGCCTCGTCGCCGGATGCTGCCACATCCTCGGGTTCATCGCCGGAGCAACCAGTACCGGCTTGTCGGATGCCATCAG
>JAHEGF010000133.1 GCA_024645155.1 Phyllobacteriaceae bacterium
TCATAGGTGCGGTAATGCAGCTTTTTCCAAAGCTGGGTTCAACAGGAGCAGATGGATGACCAAGGCAATTCGCGTACATGAAACAGGCGGGCCGGAAGTACTGCTGTATGAAGATGTCGAAGCGGGTGCGCCGAAAGACGGCGAAATCCTCATCCGCCATACGGCCATCGGTCTGAATTTCATTGACGTTTATTTCCGGTCGGGCCTTTACCCGTCGCCGGCGGGTTTCCCGTTTACACCGGGCAATGAGGCGGCAGGCATTGTTGTCGAAACCGGTTCGGGTGTGTCCGGTTTCAAGACCGGAGACCGTGTCGCCTATGCCGGGCCACTTGGCGCGTACAGTGAAATGCGTGTCATTGCTGCTGACAAGGTTGTTCATGTTAGCGACAGTGTCACTGACAATCAGGCGGCGGCCATGATGCTCAAGGGCATGACCGCCTGGTATCTTCTGAAACGCACTTTCCAAATTAAACCGGGCCAAACAATCCTGTATCATGCTGCTGCCGGAGGTGTCGGACTATTACTTGGTCAATGGGCGAAGCATCTTGGCGCGAAAGTTATCGGCACCGCGAGTTCCCAGGAGAAAATAGATCTCGCACTCGCCCACGGCTACGATCACGTTATCGACTATCGCAACAAGGATTTTGTTGCCGAAGTGCGCGAGTTGACCGATGGTAACGGTTGCGATGTGGTCTACGATTCCGTTGGCAAGGATACATTCCCCGCGTCGCTCGATTGCATTCGCCCTTTGGGCATGTTTGTCAGCTTCGGGCAATCCTCGGGGCCGATCGAGCCTTTTAATCTGGCTCTGCTGTCGCAAAAAGGCTCCCTGTTTGCAACCCGGCCGACCCTGTTTACCTATATCGCCAAACGGACCGAACTTGAGGCTGCCGCTGCCGACTTGTTCGACGTGGTGGGCAAGGGAATCGTAAAAGTGGAGATCAACCAGACCTACAGTCTTGTTGATGCATCGCAGGCGCACCGCGACCTCGAATCGCGAAAAACTACTGGATCGACGATTCTTATCCCTTGATCACTGTGGTCATTCTGTCGCAGTCTTCGCAGTCGGGCACTTTTTCAACGACGCCAAACCGGGGGCCGGGTGAACACAACCAGCGAGCAACGGAAAAACCTGCTAAACGTTCGGGGGCTTACCAAGGTCTTTGGAACACTGGTTGCATGTGATCACGTTGACCTTGCCATCGGCCATGGCGAAATACATGCTCTCCTTGGCGAAAACGGAGCAGGCAAATCGACACTGGTAAAGATGCTGTTCGGCTCTCTCGAACCGGCTGACGGTACCATCGAATGGAATGGCGATATCGTTTCCATCTCGACTCCCGCCGAGGCCCGTCACCTCGGCATCGGCATGGTGTTTCAGCACTTCTCGCTGTTTGAGGCGCTGACTGCAGCCGAAAACATTGCCCTTTCACTTGATACGCAAACACCAATCACCACGATCGCCGAGAAAGCCCGGGAAGTCTCCCAGGCCTACGGTTTGCCGTTGGATCCCTATTCGCTGGTCGGTGATCTGTCGGTCGGGGAACGCCAGCGGATCGAAATCATCCGCTGCCTGCTGCAGGAGCCGCAGCTGATTATTCTTGACGAACCGACGTCGGTTCTGACTCCGCAGGAGGCAGACAAGCTGTTTGAAACGCTTGAGCGCCTGCGCGACGAAGGCAAGTCGATCCTGTATATTTCGCACCGCCTCGAAGAAGTTAAACGCATGTGCGACAACGCCACCGTGCTGCGTCACGGCAAAGTGGTTGGCCACTGTGATCCGCGCAGGGAAACAGCGTCCTCCCTTGCAAACATGATGGTCGGCAGTGAGGTCGGCAAGGTGGTTCGCCCGGCGTCGCCGATGTCGGATGCGGCTGAACCTGTTCTCGAAATCCGAGCCTTGAGCAGGCCGCCCGACGGACCGTTTTCCGTACCGCTGCGCGATATATGGATGACGGTTCACGGCGGAGAAGTGTTGGGTATCGCCGGCGTTGCCGGCAACGGACAGGGTGAGTTGTTCGAGGCGATTTCCGGCGAAGTGACTCAGCGTGCCGCCGGCGAGGTCCGGATTCGTGGTACCGATGCGGGGTTGCTTGGCATTTCCAAACGGCGGCTGCTTGGCGCCGCTTTCGTTCCGGAGGAGCGTCTGGGGCACGGCGCGGCACCGGAATTGCGGCTCACCGAAAACCTGCTGCTGGCCCGCCACCGCACCGACCAGGCAAGCTATGTTGCGGCTGGCGGAGTGATCCGCCGCGATGCGTTGACAAAGGCTACAAAACGTATTGTTGACATCATGGATGTGCGCAAGAGTGCCGAGGATCCCGAAGCATCGGCATTGTCGGGCGGAAACTTGCAAAAATTCATCATTGGCCGTGAACTCGACCGGTCGCCGCGGGTCATGGTTGTCAACCAGCCAACCTGGGGCGTTGATGCGGGGGCGGCGGCACGAATTCGCCAGGCCTTGATCGATCTGGCCCGGTCGGGATCTGCCGTTTTGGTTATAAGCCAGGATCTGGATGAACTGTTTGAGGTGTGTGATGCAATCTCGGTCATGCACAATGGCCATCTGTCGCAACCGATGCCAATTGCCGAGGCGACATTTGAAAAAATCGGCCTACTGATGGGTGGCGCCGAAGGTGCTGAAGTCAGCCATGCGGCAGGAGCATCCTGATGCGTATTGAACTGATCAAACGTCCGCAACACTCGGCACTGTTCAGCGCCTTGTCGCCGTTCATCGCATTTGCGTTGACGCTAGCGGCAGGCGGAATCCTGTTTGCGATCCTTGGCAAGAGCCCGCTTGCAGCCCTCTATTCCTATTTCATCGAACCGCTGACTGAGATCTGGTCGCTGCACGAATTGGCGGTCAAGGCAACACCGCTGATTCTGATCGCCGTTGGCCTGTCCGTCTGTTTTCAATCGAACAACTGGAATATCGGCGCCGAGGGCCAGTTCATAGTCGGGGCGATTACCGGTTCGATCATGCCGGTATTGCTTCCCGATTTCCAATTCTGGTTCGTTTTGCCGTTGATACTGATTTTCGGCTTTGCCGGTGGTGCGGCCTATGGCTCCGTTCCGGCTTTCCTCAAAGTCCGCTTCAATACCAACGAAATCCTGTCGAGCCTGATGCTGGTCTATGTAGCGCAGCTTTTTCTCGATTGGCTGGTACGCGGGCCCTGGCGCAATCCCGAGGGGTTCAATTTCCCCGAAACCCGCCAGTTTCACTCATTTGCGATTCTGCCGGAAATCTTGCCGGCATCGGGCAGGGCGCACTGGGGGTTTGTTTTCGCGCTGCTCGCAGCGCTGGTATTGTGGTTCCTCCTGTCGCGCACGATGAAGGGTTTTGAGGTCAAATTGATCGGGCAAAGTCCAAGAGCCGGGGCATTTGCCGGTTTTTCCGACAAGCGGATGATCTATTTCGCCTTTCTGGTGTCCGGCGGCTTGGCCGGCCTTGCCGGAATTTCCGAAGTATCGGGAGCAATTGGCCAGTTGCGTCCGGTCATTTCGCCGGGATACGGATTTACCGCAATTATTGTCGCATTCCTGGGAAGGCTCAATCCATTGGGGATTGTCGCGGCCGGGCTGGTGCTGGCGTTGTCTTATCTTGGCGGCGAAGCTGCCCAGATATCGCTTGGCGTCTCCGACAAGACCGCACGGGTATTCCAGGGGCTGCTACTATTCTTTGTACTCGCCTGCGACACGCTCATTCACTATCGCATTCGACTGGGAACCGCTCAAAAACCCGAGGGAACGGCATAATGGGTATCCTTGAAGCAGTTCTTCTAACGATTGCCACCGCGGCAACACCGTTGCTGATAGCCGCCATGGGAGAGTTGGTTACCGAACGGTCCGGCGTGCTGAACCTTGGTGTCGAGGGCATGATGATCATGGGTGCGGTGACCGGATTTGCGGTGGCGTCAAGCACCGGATCCGCCTGGCTGGGCATGGCGGCGGCGATAATTGCCGGCATGGCTTTTTCGTTGTTGTTCGGGTTCCTGACACTGACATTGGTGACTAACCAGGTGGCGACCGGCCTGGCGCTGACGCTTTTGGGTCTGGGATTTTCGGGAATGCTAGGCGAAGGCTTTGTCGGGCGCCCGGGTGTCAAGCTCGGCAATATCGATATTCCCGTTTTGAGCGACCTGCCCGTCGTCGGCAAGCTCGTTTTCGGCCAGGATCCGATCTTTTATATCTCGATCCTGCTGACCGCCGGCGTAGCCTGGTTTCTGTTCTATTCGCGGGCCGGGTTGACGCTGCGTTCGGTTGGCGACAGTCATCGTTCAGCCCACGCGTTGGGTATCAAGGTGATCCGTATACGCTACCTTGCGGTAATGTTTGGCGGCGCATGTTCCGGATTGGCAGGCGCACATTTGTCGCTGGTATACGTGCCCCAGTGGGTTGAAGGCATGACCGCCGGCCGCGGATGGATCGCGTTGGCACTGGTAGTGTTTGCCTCGTGGCGTCCCTGGCGGGTGCTTGCCGGAGCCTACCTGTTTGGTGCCGTATCCATCGGGCAGTTGCATGCGCAGGCACTCGGATTTGGCATACCATCGCAACTGCTTTCTTCCTTGCCCTATCTGGCAACAATCGTGGTACTTGTACTAATCTCGCGAAACCGGCGATTGACCGTGATGAACACACCAGCATCGCTCGGCCAGCCTTTTGTACCGGACCGCTAGGCCAATCACTCAGAATAGTTACTGTCAACAGAGAGGTAATACCGTCATGAAAAAAACAATTCTCGCAATCGCTGCGGCAACCGCGGTAGCCGCGATGGCCCCGGCAATGGCTGAAGCGAAGACCAAGGCTTGCTTCATCTATGTTGGTCCCGTTGGCGACTTCGGTTGGTCGTATCAGCATGACCAGGGACGGCTTGCCCTTGAAAAGGCACTCGGAGATGCGGTGGAAACCGCCTTCCTTGAAAGCGTTCCGGAAGGTGCGGATTCAGAGCGCGCATTGGAGCGCTTCGCGCGTTCCGGCTGCAACATCATCTTTACGACTTCGTTTGGATACATGGACGCAACCAACAAGATCGCCGCGAAATTCCCGGACGTGAAATTCGAGCACGCGACTGGTTACAAGCGTGAACATGCAAATGTCGCAACCTACGACTCCCGTTTTTACGAGGGCCGCTACGTTATCGGCCAGATAGCAGGCAAGGTCTCGAAGACGGGTGTTGCCGGCTACATCGCGTCATTTCCAATCCCTGAAGTGGTGCAGGGCATCAATTCCTTCCTGCTTGGCGCCCAATCGGTCAATCCGGATTTCAAACTCAAGGTCGTCTGGGTAAACACCTGGTTTGATCCGGGCAAGGAGGCTGATGCCGCCAAGGCCCTGATTGATCAGGGCGTCGACATCATTACCCAGCATACGGATTCGACAGCCGCCATGCAGGTCGCTGCCGAACGTGGAATTCACGCATTTGGTCAGGCTTCCGACATGATCGCGTTTGGGCCGCAGACCCAGTTGACGGCCATCGTCGATGACTGGGGCCCCTATTACATCGAGCGTGTTAAGGCGGTAATCGACGGGACGTGGGAACAAAAGGCCACATGGGCAGGAATGAAGGAAGGCCATGTGGTCATGGCGCCCTACACCAACATGCCCGATGACGTGAAAATGATGGCAGAGGGTACCCAGGCGAAAATTACCTCCGGCGAATTTCATCCCTTCACCGGGCCGATCATGAAGCAGGATGGCACCGAATGGCTGAAAGACGGTGAAGTGGCAGATGACGGTACGTTGTCTGGGCTGAATTTCTACGTAAAGGGCGTGGACGATACATTGCCACAGTAACCACTTCCGGCTAACGAAATCGTAAAAGGGCGCCTGGTGGCGCCCTTTCTTTTTTACTGCCAACGAATGCCTATTCCGCAGGCTGCACTGGCGACCGTGGGTGCTTGCGATACACGAAACGGGAAACCACTGGCTGAACTGTGCGGATGATCCAGCGCCGGGACGGTGTTTCAATGAAACGCCATACCGCCCATGAAGTGACGAGCATAGCCATGACCATAATCAGCACGGCTGTTTCGGACCCCACCGACGGCGTAATGGTATTGATCCCGATGTAGCCAATGTTCTGGTGCAGCAGATAGAGGGGATAGGTCAGACCGCCAAGTAGCAGGATCGTATGGGACGGCCGGACAATGTCGCGCCAGCGAACGGCAGCGATCATGAGCCCGTGCATGAACAGATTGGCGGCGATTAATGCCGGGACCGACAGCGCCTGACCGTAGTGGTCCAGCATCCACCCCCGTCCAATCTGCAATGTCGCGCACGACACTGCAAAAGATCCAGCAATCAGCGCCAGGGCAATGTTTGACCGGCCATGGGCAAAAAGATGGTGGATAATGATGCCGCTGATGAAGAACGGGCCGTATTCGGTCAGGAAGACCATTCTCGCCACACCACTCCCGATCACGAATTCATTTGCCGTGATAACCGCCAGCCACGCGCCGAGAAGCAAAAATTTCCATTTTTCAAAAATGCCGAAAATCAGTGCGATCGTAACCCATCCGTAGAAAATCACCTCGAGTATGATCGACCAGTAAACGCCATCCATGAACGGCTGGCCGAGCGCCGGAGAGAACATCAACAGGTTCGCAGCATACTGTGAAAGGGATGTTTCGAAACGGGGTAACCCCAATAATGCAACGGTGACGAACGTTATCGTCATGCACGTCAAGAAACCCGGGTAAAGGCGGGCAAAGCGTGCAACCGCGAATTCTTCGAACCGACGTCCTTCTGCGGACCACGCAATGACGAAGCCACTGATCAGGAAGAACTGGATAACCCCAAGGTAGCCGTAAATTGCAAAAGGTATGGCGCCCGGAAAACCGGCGTCGAGATAGCCGTCGGCGGCAGCGCCGCGAAACAGGTAGTGGAAAAATACGACCGCGAGGGCTGAAGCCAGACGCAAAAGATCAAGCGTTGCGACACGTTTGATGGCTGGTCTGTCAATAGCCATTTCCTGGCTCCACTACCGGTATTTGCGAACAATCGCTAACAGGCAAGGCTTAAGAAACGCTGTAGGTGATCCGAATTGCCGCGACGCGCGTATCATTTTGCAATCCGAAAATTTTTGGAGGAAGAACGGAATGACCTTGAAATTGGCGCTGATCTTGTTGACATGCCTGACATTGTCCGGGTGCGTAGGCGCTAGCGGTAGCGCCCCCGGTGAAGCGGCAAGAATCGAAAATGGCCGCGACCGGCCCAACGGTCGTTAACCACGCGACCACAAACCTGCGATTATAAGAAAACCCGGAAACAGCCCTGTCAGGGCGCTCATCCCTATCCGTTCGGTCAATACACAACGGCGCAGCTTATGCTAGAAGATAGGCAAGCTTGTTGTGCCGCAGAAACGGGAATTCTGCGTTTTGGGACAAGGCTTGATCCAGAAACAGGAAGTTGAAAGCGGGTAATCAGGGTATGTCAACCAAAGCTGCCGTTTATCGCGGAAACAAGACCTTCACTTTGGAAGGCAAGGAAGTACCGCCACCGGGGCCAGGCGAGGTCCAGATCGATGTTGCATATTGTGGTATTTGCGGCACGGATCTGCATATATATCTCGGACATATGGACCAGCGGGTTGGTTTCAAACGCACCATTGGTCATGAAATGTCCGGCATCATATCGGCTATTGGCGAGGGCGTGACTGGTCTTTCCGCTGGACAGCACGTTGTCGTTCGCCCGCTCGATCATTGCGGAAATTGCCCGGCCTGCAATGCGGGCCATGAGCATATTTGCCACAATCTGAAGTTCATCGGCATCGATACCGAAGGAGCATTTCAGGAAAAGTGGAACGTGCCGTCGCATACGATACACGTCTTGCCTGACGAACTCGACCTATCCCACGCCGCGCTGATCGAACCCCTTGCTGTTGCCTGTCACGATGTCAAGCGCGGGCGGGTTGCCAAAGGTGAAGACGTCCTTGTGATCGGTGGTGGCCCGATTGGCATGCTGGTTGCACTTGTGGCCCGCCACGCAGGTGGCAATGTCACGATATCGGAAATCAACGAAAATCGTCTTGCCTATGCCGCCAAACTCGGGTTTGCGGCACTCAATCCGCGCGAAACCGATGTTGCTAAGGTGATCCACGAGCGCACTGGCGGCAAGGGAGCCGACGTCGTCTTTGAAGTCTCCGGCAGCCAGCCGGGCGTTGATCTGATGACGGATGCCGCAGCGACACGCGGACGCATCGTCATGGTGGCCATTCATGCGACAAAGCCGCAGATTGACCTTTTCAGATTTTTCTGGCGCGAGCTGGAGTTGTCAGGCGCCCGTGTCTACCACAAGAAAGACTATGATGAAGCAATGCGGCTCCTCGCCGAAGGTGTCGTGGACTGCAAAAGTTTCATCACCGACATTCAGCCTCTGGATGCCATTCAGGGGGCTTTTGAAGCACTGACATCGAACCCAAATGCGATGAAATCCATGATCCGGATTTCCGAAGGTGCATCATGAGTGTCCTGGATACATTTAGTCTGGCCGGGAAAACGGCGCTGGTAACCGGAGCAAAACGCGGCATCGGCCGTGGTATGGCGGAAGCGCTGGCCGAGGCTGGTGCCGACATCATCGGTGTCAGTGCAACGCTGGATGCCGATGGCGGCGCGGTTGGCGATGCGGTGCGTGCCATGGGGCGCAACTTTTCGGGCTACCAGTGCGACTTCGGCGATCGCGCCGCGTTACATGGCTTCGCTGCAAGGGTACTCTCGGATCACCCGCATATCGACATACTTGTGAACAATGCCGGCACAATCAAACGCAAACCGGCAGCCGAGCACGAGGACGAACTTTGGGACACGGTGATCGAGATCAACCTTTCGGCGCAATTTGTGCTTACGCGCGAAATCGGCAAGACAATGGTCGCCCGCGGTGGCGGAAAGATCATTTTCACGGCATCGCTATTGACCTT
>JAHEGF010000134.1 GCA_024645155.1 Phyllobacteriaceae bacterium
ATTGTGCTGGTGTCCTATGCCGCCGCAACTCCGGTGGAAATCGAACGCGGAGAAAACCGCGGTAAAACCATCGTCTATGCCAATGCGGTAACCCGGATTCAGACTGTCGGCATGTGGCACGGCGGCGAACAACAATACGAGCTTCCCGAATCGGAGATCATGAAGGGCGGCACTGGCGGCTGTGCGGTGTTGTTGCAGGAAGTGACAAAAAGCGGAAAACCGGGAGCCATCATAGGTGCGGCCAACATCCCGGGCGGACGTCTGTAAGCCGGCTCCAGCATATGGAGTGGTTCGGCCCGGAAACACGTTCCGTGGGCGGGGGGCTTGGGGTTTACGGAGCGTAAACCGGACCGAACCGTCTCAGGCAACATGGGGATGGTCGTTTGTGATTGCGGCGCGAACTGGCCGTCAAAAAGGCGACAATATGGCCGCCCATCACCAATTCAAACAAGCTGACATGTAACGTGAGTGAAAGGCGCGTTCGTGCGTCTTGCTGGACTGCGACCCGGCTGCCGGCGGACCGGCGTGTTTGCCTGATATTCCACCTTGCCGCGCTTGCAATTGACGGCGGAAAACGGCAGAATTTTGTTGTCATGGAAACACAGGGCAAGCGTCATGGTTGATCGCGGTGATGGGGGCGAGATTTCAGATGAGACCTCGGTGCTAATCCCGTTTGCGGATTGGCACCGGAACTCCAAAGCAAAATTCGTAACGTTTGATCGCCGTGAACTGAACACGATACTGCGGGTATACGGGCAAATGGTCGGCGCCGGGGAGTGGCGTGACTATGCCATAGATCACCTGCGCGACCGGGCGGTATTTTCCATCTTTCGCCGGACCAGCGAAGTGCCGATGTACCAGGTGGTCAAGGATCCGAAGCTGGTCCGCAAGCAAGGTGCTTATTCGGTGCTCTCGGCCTCCGGCCAGATCCTGAAGCGTGGTCACGATCTCGCGCGGGTGCTGCAGTTCTTTGAAAAAAGGCTGAGACTGATCGTCAGCTGAGCGATTTTCCACTTTCGCGAAATACACGCTCGGGCAGGCTGTCAGGATCGGGAAGCGTGGAGTCGCCGCCGTTCAGCGGCAGCTGCATGAAAACCGTATCCAGCCATCGTCCGTGCTTGAATCCCGTTCCGGTGACCTTGCCGGCATGCAAAAACCCGGCCCGTTCATGCACACGGACCGATGCCTTGTGGTTCGATCCGTCGCCGATTACCGCGATCACCTGGCGAAATCCGAGGACTTCGACCTCGGCAAGCAGTTTTTCCAGAAGTTTTGCGCCGACACCCTTTTTCTGCGCTGCAGGATCAACATAGATTGAATCCTCGACGACGAAACGATAGGCGCGGCGCGGACGGAATTGTCCCGCATAGGCATAGCCGAGAATCGCGCCCTGCTGCTCGGCGACAAGCCATGGGTAACCGGCGGATGTCAGCCTTGCAAAACGCTCCGCCATTTCGCATTCGCCGGGTGGTTCGAGTTCATAGCTGGCAGTACCGTTGACGACGGCATGGCGATAGATCCCGGTAATTGCCGGAATATCGGATGCTGTCGCCGGTCGGATGACAATCGTTCCCATTCCGGTTCTCTACAACGGTCCGGAAAAAAAGTCATTGGAGGTTTGCAGCCCCGCTAGATGGGCCTGCTGGAAATCAGCCACATCGCGCCGGGCAGGAATACGCCGTTGCCTTTCACGTAAGGCGTCAGCGCCTCGCGCAGCGATACGATCGCGCCCTCGACCACCATTTCCGGCTGATTGCGCAGCCAGCTGTTGACGGCACCGATCTGCATCGACTGAACCACTGCTTCCTCCAACCCGTGACCGGCGGCGATGTCGAGATCAATGTCGAATTTTTCAAATTGCGGCGCGGCCCAACCGGATGCCGTAAGCACCCCGGCGACATGCTCCGGATCGGCGAATGCAAACATTCCTGGAGCATGCGGAACCGGTTCCGCACGCGGCGGCAGATGGCGCGCGACCGCGGTCATCGGCACCTCGACCCACGGGTTCTCTGCAAGTGCCCGCCAGCACACGATCGCCATGCGCGCGTTTGGACGGGCCGCGTGGCGCATATTGGCAAAGGCGCCTACGGGGTCGCCGAAGAACATTGTGCCGAAAGCCGAAGTCAGGAGATCATACTGGTCGAGCGGGGCAGTGGCGGGATCTGCTTTTCGCCACTCGATATTGGCAAGGCCGGCAGAACTGGCGCGTGCTTCACCCTCGGCGAGCATCGGTCCGGAAATATCCAGCGCGGCAACACTGCCGGCGGGGCCTACGGAGCGCGCGAATTCGAGCGTGGGTGCACCGCAGCCACAGCCTACGTCGAGGACCCGCTCGCCTGCGCGCGGTGCGGCAAAAGTAAGAAGGGCATCGGTCACCGATGCCAGTGTTGTGTCGGTGTGTTGCTGCCGTGCGACCCAGGTGCGCCCGCCTTGGCCGTCCCAGAAGGCCTCCATGTCGGCGTTGATTTCCTGAGGGTTGACCACGGGTTTCCTGCTTTCTTTATGCCGACTATGTGTGACGATCAAACAGACTGCAAGCGGTGTTGCATCGGCGAGCGCCGGTCGCACAAATAACTGTTGGTGCGGGGTTGATTGCACCACCGGTTGGCATCAGATTGCGCGCGTACAAACTGGATAAGGCCGGTATCATGTCCATCAGTAGTTTTCGCCAGCGGCTTAGGCAGATGCGAAAGAAGACAGCCTATCCGGTCGGACATTTCTATTCGCCGATTCCGGACCGCGAGGAAGCGCGGATTGCGGTTGACCTGGCGGATGCGCGGCGCAATGCCATTCCGGCGGGCATTGCCCTTGATGACGATGCCATGCAGTCATTGTGGGCAGAACTTGTGCCGTTCATGGCTGACGCCCCGTTTGCCGAATCACCAGGCCCGGGGCGGCGGTATTTCTACGACAATCCGCTCTACTCCTATGGTGATGCGCTTGTTTTGCATGCAATGCTTCGCCTGAATCAGCCGGACATCCTTGTCGAGATCGGCTCAGGATATTCGTCTGCAGCGGTGCTCGATACCCGCGAGGCATTCGGACACCCGCGCAATATCGTCTGCATCGAACCCTATCCGGACCGGCTCAAGTCGCTGCTGAAACCGGATGACTGCGCCAAAACGCGTGTCCTTGAACAGAAGGTGCAGGACACCGACATAGCGGTCTTTTCAGGTCTTGGGGCCGGAGACATTCTATTTGTCGACTCCTCCCATGTGATGAAAACCGGAAGCGATTTGAGTTTCATCTTTCATGAGATCCTTCCCAGCCTGGCCGCAGGCGTTATCATTCATTTTCACGACATCTTCTGGCCCTTTGAATATCCCCGCAAATGGGCGGTTGATGAAAACAGGGCGTGGAACGAAATTTACGCAGTCCGGAATTTCCTGATGTATAATGCGGTTTTCGAGATCCTGTTTTTCAACAGCTATTTCGCACAAATGCACGTCAAAACCGCACGCGACGATTGCCCGCTGTTTGCGAAGCAGCCCGGCGGCGGCCTGTGGCTGAAAAAGCGCTCACGCTAACCGATTGTGCGGGATGACGGTCTCGTCCTCCGCCGACAATCTGCCGACGGGCACAAATGTAGTTTTCCGCATCGGTTATCGGCACCAAACGGTCTGGGATCCGGGAAATACCAGTCAGCGTTTCGTGCCACCTTTGTCCTTGGCAACCATTGTTGAAGACGATAATATGACGATAAGCCGGCCAACGTTAAGGCATTGGATTGGCTAGACTTTCCGGGAAAGCGGAATGAGTTCACTCGGTCGTATCAATGATCTTGTAGGCACGGTTTACGATTGCATTCCCGACGGGGACCTTTGGCAGGGTGCGTTGGAACAAATCAAGCACGAGTGGAGCGGTTGCTTGGCAACGCTAGGCGTCATTGATACCGCAAACTACGAAACGCGGTTTTCAGTTTCCAGCGGGGACCCCGAACTGCTGGCGCCGCTGGTAAACCGATACGGCAATGAGTTGTCCTTTTTTTCTGCTATAGGCAAAATGGAGATTGATGTCCCGCACACAATTGAATCTATCTATGCCATCGAAGGTCCCGGCACACGCGAAGCATGGCTGTCAAGCGCCATCGTCAATGAGTGGGTCAAGCCCAACGCGCTCGATGATTTTTTCTGGGTTCCTGTTTTGAGGCAATCCACGAGGGTTGGAAATCTCGTCGTCATCACCGATTTGAAACGGCATCAAATTTCAAAGGAAGAGATGGACCGGCTTTCACTGCTAGCACCTCACGTGCGGCGAGCTGTCACAATTGGCGATCTGTTTGCAGCGGAGACGCGAAGGGCGGAGATCTTTGCCGAAATACTGGAAGCCTTGGCAATTCCGGTGTTTGTCGTTGCTGACGGCATGGAGGTACTGTTTGCAAATGCCGCCGGTGAGGAACTGCTGCGCGCTGAAACTTCCGGCAGAGCTATAAACGGGCGCCTGACATTGACCTGGCAACCAGCAGATGCTGCCGTGCAACGAGCGGTCAACAAGGGTAAGCGCGACGAGTTTTCGCTTGGATCAGCAGGAATTGGCATGCCGGTTACAAGTGGCCGGCTGTCAGCTGTTGCCCATGTGCTGCCGCTAGCAAGACGGGACCCGTCAGTCCGCGTCTCTCAGGATGCGGCGGCTGCAATCTTCATCGCGGAAGCCGGGGTATCGCCGGCGCCGGTCATGGATGCAATTGCTGCCCTGTTCGGTTTGACCGCTGCCGAAAAGCGTATTGCAACACGGGTTGCACAAGGGCACACGCGCCAGGAAATCGCGCAGGCATCAAATGTATCCGCCGGCACGGTCAAATCCCAGCTTTCGGCCATCTTCGACAAAACCGGGACCACAGACCAGCGCGCGCTCGAAAACCTTATTCGCGAACTGACCCCTCCAATCCGCGCAAAATAGATTTCCCTATCCCCCGAACGGCAGATGCAGGGTCCGGCCCAGCCGTGGCATCGTTGGCAAGGTGTCACGAATCTGGAGGCCTTCCATGCGCTACCAATACTTGCTCCTCCTTTCCGCCATCTGCTTTACCGTGATTGCCACGTCACAGGGCTTTACCGCCCCTTCCAGTATTGGTGGCACGCATAGCAGAGATGATATTGCCGCGTCATGCGAGGCAAGTGGCGGCAGTTACTGGTCAAATCTCGATAGATACGGTTGCACGAAAAGCAATTGCGACGGCAAGGGCGGGGATTGCCTGGTGTCCTGCGACAATGACGGTAAATGCATCGGTTCAACGCCACAAAGAACCAAACCAATCCGCAAAGGCCCGCTGGGCGGTGTCACAGGCATCCTCAAGCGTCAAAGAGATTGAGATCAGTTTCTCCTCAAACAATCGCACCCAGATGTACACAGGGAGTAAATCAATGAAATCCATACTCGCGCTGTCAGTATTTTTCGCCGGAATGCTGTATCTGGCGCCAGCTGACGCTACCGAAGTCCGGGAAGCCATTAGGCTCTGTGACAAGAATCCAAACTGCAGCTATCGCGTTAGAGACAATGGAAGTGTGGATATCACCGTTTCAGATGATAGCGGTGGGAAATACATCAACTGCCCGCAAAAGGGCCAGTGCACGTGTGACATTTGTCGGGTAGCGCCGACAAAAAGCAAGCTTCGTGCAGCGCGCGGTGCTGTTGGCGGCGTTCTGAAAGCCGACTGAACCCGAGCTCTATCCTAGTCCTCCTCGGTGCCGAACAGTGCAAGCAGGAAACGAAACATGTTGATGAAATCGAGATAAAGGTCGAGCGCACCGGATATAGCCAGCGGCCTGGCTTCATCTTCGCGGAAGCGGTTGGAATAGGCTTCCTTAATCATCTGGGTGTCATAGGCAGTAAAGCCCGCAAAAACGACGGCACCGATCACGGAAATGGCGAAATCCATGGCCGGGACGCCTATGAAGATATTGATGATGATAGCGCCGATCACCGCAAACAGACCCATCCACAAAAACGATCCCCATCCGGAAAGATCCTTGCCGGTGGTGTAACCGTAAAGCGACAGGCCGCCAAAACCGGCGGCAGTGGCAAAGAACATCTGGGCGATACTACTGTTGGTGTAGGTCAATGCCAGCCCCGAGAAGGATACGCCGATCAATACCGCGACGGTCATGAAAATGATCGCCGCAGCCGACGGTCCGAGGTTTCGCCACATGGGCGCCGTTAACACCAGCACGAGCAGCGGCCCGAAACAAACGGCATAGGAAACCGGGGCTGCCCACAAAAATGCACCTAGCTCGGTCAGGTATTCCGTTTCAGTCATCTGAATGAGCGTGCCGTCATCCCGGTAGGCGGCAAGCGAAGGATCTCCCGTAACCGTAATGACATAGACAAGGTAGGCAACCGAGCCGGTGGTTATCAGTCCAAGCACCATGATGTTGTAGACGGACACCATGAACGCTCGCAGGCTCTCGTCGATGCCGGTCGCCGCGTCGTAGTGCCGGTAGCCTCCCGCAGGCGTGGTCACACCGAGATAGGGATTTGCAGCGCTTATGGGCGGTACGCCCCTTGTGCCAAATCCGGGTTTGCCATTTGCAGCCATTTGATGCATCCCTCGTTGCCTATTGCAACTACAGGTCGCATAAAGAAATTTATTTTTAGTTGTATCCGGCGTATGAAACAACCGGAATGAAAAAGGGCGGCCACAGGGCCGCCCTTGATCGTGATCCTGTATGTCAGCTGCTATTCGCGATTGCCGAGAAACTGCAGCAGGAACAGGAACAGGTTGATGAAGTCGAGATAGAGGCGAAGTGCGCCCATGATCGCCTTGCGGCCCATTACGGCTTCGCCGTCTCCTTCATAATACATTTCCTTGATCGCCTGCGTATCGTAAGCCGTCAGGCCAGCAAATACGAGAACACCGATCGCCGATATGGCAAACTGCATCGCCGATGACTGCAGGAAGATGTTGACGAGCGATGCGATGATCAGGCCGATCAGGCCCATGAACATGAAAGAGCCCATTCCCGTCAGGTCACGCTTGGTGGTGTATCCCCAAAGCGATAGCGCCCCGAAGGATGCTGCCGTGATAAAGAATGTGCGTACGATGCTTTCGCCGGTGTAGACCAGGAAGATCGAAGCAAGCGACAATCCCATCAGGCCGGCAAAGGCCCAGAAGGTTGTCTGTGCTGCCGGTACGCTCATCTTGTTGATGCGTGCACTCAGGAAAAATACGAAACCAAGCGGCGCAAGCATCACGACCCATCTCAGCGGGCTGGTGAACAGAACGGCGCCGAATTGCGTGAGCTGGCCGTTTGTCACGGCCATCTGGGCGGTAGCGAATGCTGCCACGCCAGTGATTGCGAGCCCGAGCGCCATCAGGTTATAGACCCTGATCATGTAGGAGCGAAGGCCCTCGTCTATTGAAGTGTCGGCACGGGTGGCGCCCGTTGCGACACGAGATTGATAGTTACGAAGGTCAGCCATTGTTACCTCAATTGCATACGTCCCGTCCGGTGTCAGATCGCGGCGTTGTGCCACACGACCAGGCGCCGCTGGCGGGACTCCAGCATGCCTGGGTGAAATATGTGCTTTCTTTACCGCCATAACAAGACCCCGATCAGCCACAATTTGGTTATTAGAGCCTAGCGTGGCGCAAAACCGGCCTTGTGTTCATCATCGGTTAACCACAATGGCAAAAAATCCGGCCTGCTAAAGCTCGCGCAGCACGGTTGCCGCCTTCATGCCGAGAATGCGCCACGTGCCGATCAGGCCGAAACCGACCGTCAAAACCATTGATGCGACGATTGTGGCAACGGCGATTTCGGGAAGAAACGCCGACGGCAAGGTCATGATCCTTGAGACGATGAACCATGCGGCCGTGCCACCGGCGGCCAGCGCGAATACCGCTGTCGCCAGCCCTATCAGCAGATATTCGAGCAGGAATGCAGTGACCAGGGTGCGCCGTGTCGCCCCCAGTGTCTTCAGGACCACGGCATCATGAATACGCGCCTTGTTGCCTGCGGCGAGGGCGCCCGACAGGACCAGCACCGATGCCACAAGCGCCAGGGCCGCGGCCGCCCTGATGGCGGATCCGATCTGGGCGATGACGCGGTTGACAATTTCAAGGGCGTCCTTGACGCGCACACTCGTCACGGTTGGGAAATTGCGCGTCACCGCATTGAGCACGCCTGCTTCGTCATTTACCGAGGCGGATTTGTCCAGAAGGGTCGCAAGCCAGGCATGGGGTGCACCGGCAAAGGTGTTAGGTGAGAATACCATGACGAAGTTGATGCCGAGCGTTTCCCATTCGACCGCGCGCATATTGGCGATACGGGCGGTGATATTGCGCCCAAGAACATTGACGGTCACCGTGTCGCCAAGCTTTAGGCCAAGTTCGCCAGCCTCTTCGGCGGAAAAAGACACCAGCGGTTCGCCGCTGTAATCCTCGGGCCACCATTTGCCCTGAGACAGGGTGGCGTTTTCCGGAACACGCTTTGCGTAGGTAATGCCACGGTCACCGCGAAGCACCCATGCGCCTTGAGGCGGCACTTCCATCTTGGCGACTTCGACATCATTGAGCGCTATGACACGGCCACGCAGCATCGGCACACGCACGAGCTTGCCGCCGGCCGCCTGCGACTTGACCAGCGCCGCAAATGCATCGATCTCGTTACTCGGAATATCGACGAAGAAAAAGTTCGGCGCACGCTCCGGCAGGTTTCCGGAGATCTGACGACGCAGATTTCCGTCGATCAGGGCAATCGTCACCAGCAAGGTCAGGCCGAGCCCGAGCGACAGGACAACGGAAGGCGTCAATGCACCGGGACGGTGAATATTGCCAATGGCCAGACGCAGCGAGGCGGACCGGACCACGGGGCTTTTGCGCGCCAGATACTGGATGCCGGTGGATACGAGCCGCAAGACCACGAAGGAGAATGCAACCGCAGCAAGAAAAATGACGGCGATCATGCG
>JAHEGF010000441.1 GCA_024645155.1 Phyllobacteriaceae bacterium
AGCGGGATATGGATAGTTTCATCTCCGTTCCCTTTCGATATCCGTGGGCAAGAATCTCGCAAAATCGGAAAAATAGGTTGCTCGGGTTCGATAAAATTTGAACCAATCCCGCTTGTTTCCCGTCATGGTGAAGAATTGTCTAAAATGTTGATTCTTGTTGTGTTGAACGGTGTTTGTGGCATGAAAAGCCTTTGTCCATGGCGTTACAGGCAGAATGATGTGACAGTTTGCAGGGCTGAAATTTATACACAAGACGGCGCCAGCCGACCGAAAGGCGGCATTTGAAAAACAGGATACCGGCCATGACCATTCGCGGATATTTGTGCCTCTTCATCATGCTGGCGACACCGGCAAATGCCCAGATCGCGCCCTCGGCAAGTGATGTTGCGGGATATGACCGCCTTCATCTTGCGGCCCATGAAGGCGATGCAGATACCGTCCGGCTCGAAATCGCAGGTGGCGCAGACACGGAGAAAGCTGATGGCCATGGCCGTACAGCGGTGCATATTGCGGCTCACGCGTCTCATGAGCCTATTATCTCGCTGCTTGCCGCGGCGGGTGCAAACATCAACGCGCTGGAAAACGATGCCTACGATGCCGTCACAATTGCCGCCGTGGCCAATGATACGGAGATGCTGACAGCAGCACTTGAAGCGGGGAACCGCGCCGACAACATCACCAGCCGCTATGCGGGTACTGCACTTATCGCCGCCGCCCACCTCGGTCACCACGAGGTCGTGAAGATCCTGATCGATGCAGGTGCACCGCTCGACCATGTCAACAATCTTGGCTGGACCGCGCTGATCGAGGCAATCGTGCTTGGCGACGGTGGCCCGGATCACCAATTGTGCGTTCGCCACCTGGTTGATGCCGGTGCGGACCGCCTGATAGCCGACAATTCTGGCACCACGCCGCTGCAGCTTGCCCGTCAGCGCGGCTACGCGGAGATTGTTGCGCTGCTTGAACGTTAGCCAGGCCGGCTGGCGCTTTCGGCGTCCGCCTCTTCCCGCCTGCCTTGCAATCGTCACGTTTCACCTCTATGTACGCGACATCGATGTTTGGCCGAACCCCTGAAGTGCCTCGCCTTCTTACTGACTGCGCTGCGTTACAGAAACTTTTTTCCAAAAATCGACGAACCGGAAAAATGCCGCGAAAACGTTGCGGCAAATTCTAAACGCATATCCGTTAGTGAAAGGAACATTCAATGACACCGGGTACCGTAAAATTCTATAACGACCAAAAAGGTTTTGGTTTCATTCAGCCCGATGGCGGCGAAAAGGACGTTTTCGTCCACGCCACCGCTCTTGAGCGCGCCGGCATGTCCGGCCTTCGCGAAGGACAGAAGGTGTTGTTTGACACCGAAGTCGATTCGCGTTCCGGCAAGACAGCCGTTTCGACAATCGAAGCTGCATAAGGCATTTTTTCGGGCCTTGCGGCCCGTTTCAATGTGCATGGCGCCGTTCGCTTGAAAAAGCGGGCGGCGTTTCTTATTGGGGTTTGTTTTGCCTAGCATTCCGTTAGGATCAGCCGAAAAACCGGCGGCGGGCGTGACATGCTGAAAATCCACAGGGTCGTGATCGGCGACATCTATGTTCCGGCCGGGTTGCGCAAGACGCTTGACCTGGCTGCTGCAGAGGCATTGGCCGAAGACATACTGGAAAACGGCATGAAGGTGCCGATCCAGGTGCGCCACGACGGCAAGCGTTACATTCTGGTTGACGGGCTGCACCGCATGGAAGCGGCCAAACTGCTCGGCGAAACGGCAATCGACGCGTTGCTGGTGCAGGCGCGCCGCCACTGACTCGGCCGGAATGGTTAGGCGGTAACGTTAACAATTGATTCATGATTGGTTTATCCGGCGGCGCTAGCGTCAGGATTATGCGTGTCCACATTGTCTTTGGATTCCTGGTCGTGGTGCTGTTTTCAGCCGACCTTCTGCTGTTTGATGGCGGGTATAGCGATGATGCCTGGCAGCGGGTCCGGATGGAAGCCCAGGGATTGCGGCATGCAGCCGAGGATGTCGCGCGAAAGATCCTGCCATAGCGGCAGGAATTCAGCGCGAACTCTGCCGGATGCCAGCCGCCTTGAACCGGCGAATTGTTGCGATTGGCCGGTATCGCGCACTTTTATTGCCGGAAAGGCACAATAACAGGTCGTTAACCGGTCATTTTGAAAATGTTTACTTGGTTTTGCGACAATTGCGACCGAATTGGTAAAATGAACGGAGGTAACGGTGAAGTTCACCGGCGGTTCATTGAAGAATTTCCTGGGTGGCGGTAAATGCGCCGCCGCCGCCGAAGACCGCGCGGCGACGCCGATCAGGATACGGCGCGCCGACAAACGCGAGGCCATGCGCATCGAGACGCTGCGTGCTGCCGACGTGTTTCTCGGCGAGGGGCGGTCGCCGGTTGCCTGTCTCGTCCGCGATGTCTCCGAAACCGGCTTGCGCCTGTTGATCGAGACACCGCACAAACTTCCCGAACAATTGCGGCTGGTTCTCAACCATCCGCGCCAGGAGCGCACCTGCAGGGTGATGTGGCAGCTCGAAGGCGAAGTCGGCCTGATGTTCATCGAATAGGGTTTTGTGACGGGCAGGGCGCTTGTTTTTGCGTCAGCGCCTGCCGGCGCACGTCCCGATGAGGGCGCGGATTATCTTACCGCCTGCGGGAAAAGATAAGTGCTGTGCGGTTTTCAACAATCTCTTTCGTTGTCCCGGCCCAAGATCGAAATTGAGCCGGGATCCATTCCGAGACGGTGCCAATAACGCAGAGGGTTCTAAATCCCCTCAACTACACCCGGACGTTGACCCGCATGTATCGCATTTCTCGCAGGTGCCATTGCGCACCATGGTGAAGTTCTGGCATTCCGGGCAGGAATTGCCGGTGTAGCCCTGCATCAGCGCGCGGGCGCGGCGGTCGGCCTCGACCTTTTTGGCGTAAACCCTGGCTTCGGCGGCAGCCTCGGCCTTTGCCGCACGGGCATTGGCCTCGGCCTGTTCGGTAAACAGCGCCTCGGTTGCCGCATCGGCCACGACATCGTCTTCGAGGTCCGGTTTCTTGTCGAAATCGCGCTTGAAGGCTATTGCCTCGTCACGCAGTTCCAGCACCGAGGATGGCTTGACCGCAAGGCCCGCCGTCAGCGTGCCCGAGGCGATTGCGGTGACCGTGCCGCCGCCACCGGCCTTTGGTGCCGGGCCCTTGGCGGCACCGGAGGGTGAATCCGGGCTGACCACGCGGAAACGCTCGGTGTTGCCGCGCACCATGCCGTGGGACACGGGTGCCGGGGCCGGCTTGTCGCCCTCGACGCCGCGGCCGATGGTCGATCCGGCCAGGTCCTCCGGCTTGACATGGGCAAGGTCGGAGCGTCCGAGGTAGGACACGGCGAGTTCGCGGAAGATATAGTCGAGGATCGACGTCGCGTTCTTGATGGCGTCGTTGCCCTGAACCATGCCGGCCGGCTCGAAGCGCGTGAAGGTGAACGCCTCGACATATTCCTCCAGCGGCACGCCCCATTGCAGGCCGAGCGACACGGCGATGGCGAAATTGTTCATCATCGCGCGGAAGGCAGCACCCTCCTTGTGCATGTCGATGAAGATCTCACCGATGCGGCCGTCCTCGTATTCGCCGGTTTTAAGATAGACCTTGTGGCCGCCGACGATGGCCTTTTGGGTGTAGCCCTTGCGGCGGTTCGGAAGTTTCTCGCGGTCACGCACGACCTTTTCGATGATGCGTTCGACGATCTTTTCGGTGACGACTGCTGCGGCTGCCGCCTTTGGCGCCTCGATCAGGTCCTCGAGCGCATCCTCATCGTCGTCATCGGCGATCAGCGAGGCGTTGAGCGGCTGGGAAAGCTTCGAGCCGTCGCGGTATAGTGCATTGGCCTTCAGCGCCTTTTTCCAGGACCGCTCATAGGCTGCCGTGCAATCCTCGACGGTTGCCGCGTTCGGCATGTTGATGGTCTTGGATATGGCGCCGGAAATGAACGGCTGGGCTGCGGCCATCATGTCGATATGCGAATTGACCGACAGGAAGCGCTTGCCGACCTTGCCGCACGGGTTGGCGCAGTCGAAAACCGGCAGGTCCTCGTCCTTCAGGTGCGGCGCACCTTCGAGCGTCATCGCGCCGCAGATGTGGATGTTGGCGGCCTCGATCTCCTTTTTGGAAAAGCCGAGCGCCGGCAGGATCTCGAAACCCGTGTCGTCAAGCTGCTCGTTGCTGAAACCGAGCGCATCCCTGCAGAAATCCTCGCCCAGCGTCCACTTGTTGAAGACGAACTTGATGTCGAATGCCGATTTCAGCGCCGTGTTCAGCGCCTTGATCCTGTCATCGGTGAAACCCTTGGCTTTCAGCGCGCCCGGGTTTACGGCAGGTGCCTGGTCGAGATTGCCGTGGCCGACCGCATAGGCCTCGATCTCGGCGATCTGGTTTTCCGCGTAACCAAGGGTGCGCAGCGCGCACGGTACGGCGTTGTTGATGATCTTGAAGTAGCCGCCGCCAGCGAGCTTCTTGAACTTGACCAGTGCGAAATCCGGTTCGATGCCGGTGGTGTCGCAGTCCATGACCAGCCCGATGGTGCCGGTCGGTGCAATCACGGTCGATTGCGCATTGCGATAGCCGTTCTTTTCGCCAAGCTTGATCGCCAGGTCCCACGCCTTGCGGGCATGCTCGATCAGGCGCGGGTCGGAGCAGTCACCGTCAACCAGCGCCACCGGCGCGGTGTTCAGATCCTCGTAGCCGGTGTCCTCGCCGTAGGCGGCGCGGCGGTGGTTGCGCATGACGCGCAGCATGCTGGCGCGGTTCGGCTTGAAGCCGGGGAAGGGGCCAAGCTCGCCGGCTATCTCGGCCGATGTCGCATAGGCAACGCCGGTCATGATCGCGGTCAGCGCGCCGCATATCGCGCGGCCCTCGTCGGAATCGTACGGCACGCCCGTCGTCATCAGCAGGCCGCCGATATTGGCGTAGCCAAGGCCAAGCGTACGGTATTCGTAGGACAGCCTGGCAATTTCGCGAGACGGGAACTGCGCCATCATCACCGAGACTTCAAGCACCATCGTCCACAGCCGCACCGCGTGTTCATAGGCCTTGATGTCGATGGTCATCGTCTTGCGGTCAAGGAAACGCAGCAGGTTGAGCGAGGCCAGGTTGCAGGCCGTGTCATCCAGGAACATGTATTCCGAGCACGGGTTCGACGCGCGGATCGGTCCGGCGGCCGGGCAGGTGTGCCAGTCATTCATGGTGGTGTTGAAGTGCAGGCCAGGATCAGCCGACGCCCACGCGGCGTGACCGATCTTTTCCCAAAGTGCGCGCGCTTTCAGTGTTTTCAGGACCTTGCCGTCGATGCGCCCGGTCAGGTTCCAGTCGCTGTCGTCCTCGACCGCCTTCAGGAAGTCGTCGCGGATGGAGACCGAATTGTTTGAATTCTGGCCCGATACGGTCAGATAGGCTTCCGAATCCCAGTCGGTGTCATAGGTCTTGAACTCGATCGCGGTGTAGCCCTGGCGGGCAAACTGGATGACGCGCTTGATGTAGTTTTCCGGCACGAAATTCTTCTTTGCCGCCCGGATTTCCCGCTTCAACGCGGGATTTCTGGCCGGATCGAAGCAATCGCCACCCGGTCCGTCGCAATTGACGCAGGCCTTCATGATCGCGGACATGTGCTGGCGCACGATCTTCGAGCCGGTAACCAGGGAGGCGACCTTCTGCTCTTCCCTGACCTTCCAGTCGACATATTCCTCGATGTCGGGGTGATCGATGTCGACGACCACCATCTTGGCGGCGCGGCGCGTCGTGCCACCCGACTTGATCGCACCGGCGGCGCGGTCTCCGATCTTCAGGAAGCTCATCAGGCCGGACGACTTGCCGCCGCCCGAGAGGCGTTCGCCTTCGCCGCGCAGATGGGAAAAGTTCGATCCGGTGCCGGAGCCGTACTTGAAAAGGCGTGCCTCGCGGACCCACAGATCCATGATGCCGCCGTCATTGACGAGATCGTCGGACACCGACTGGATGAAGCAGGCATGCGGCTGCGGGTGTTCATAGGACGTTTTCGATTTGGTCAGCTTGCCCGTGAACGGGTCGACATAGAAATGCCCCTGGCTCGGGCCATCGATGCCGTAAGCCCAATGCAAACCGGTGTTGAACCACTGCGGTGAATTGGGCGCTGCGCGCTGGGTGGCCAGCATGTAAGCCAGTTCGTCACGGAAGGCGGATGCATCGTCTTCGGAATTGAAATAGCCGCCCTTCCAGCCCCAATAGGTCCAGGTACCGGCGAGCCGGTCGAAGACCTGGCGCGCATCGGTTTCCGAACCATAGCGTTCGTCTTCCGGCAATTCCGCCAGTGCCTTGTCGTCGGCAACCGACCGCCACAGGAATGAGGGAACATCGTTTTCCTCGACCTTTTTCAGCCGGGCAGGGACACCGGCCTTGCGGAAGTATTTCTGCGCCAGAATATCGGCGGCCACCTGGGTGAACTGGGCCGGAACGTCAATGTCGTCCAACCGGAACACCACCGATCCGTCGGGATTCCTGATTTCGCTGACCGCCTTGCGGAATTCTATTTCCGCATACGCGCTCTGGCCGCTTTTGGTGAAGTGACGTTCAATCCGCATATCTGTTCGTTCCCTAGATGTAGTATGTTATCACGGAAACCCTCGCAAGTCCCCGCAAAAGCCACAGGCCCGCCTTTACCGGACACGCAATTGCGTCCGGCACTCCCTTACCGAAACCCGCTTCAAGCAACGGACTTGTTACCGGCCTGGCCGGCTGTCCCTTGCGCTCCGCTGGCTGCGGCAGCCCAATGATTGACGCCTGATTGTGACTTCTCCTCCGGAGAGGAATATCACATTATCTAGTGCCGAGAATGGATGTAAACACTAAATATAGTGTTAACACTGAAAAAATTTTCCCCCGGCCCAGCGTCCCCGTTACCCTTTGCTGCCAACAAAACCCCTACGGCCGGACCAGCTGATTTGCTAGCTGAACAAGACCGCTTCATACGCGACAGACTTTGGAAATCCGCCGGGAGATACTCGCCCCGGCCACGCCACTCATGCAACGTACCGCCTATAAAGAGCGACTCGTTTTGCGCCGTCAAGGATTCGTTTCATGAAAATCTTGCGACACCATATGTTGTATGTGGCATTTGTGGATATCGGGGATAATTTTTGGCCGGAAATGACTGGCATTGCGGCGGAGACAGTGCGAATGAAAAAAAATCGCGGTTCGGATGCAGCGTTCGCCGGAACCGGTGATGGAACACGATCAATCGTGCAATGCTTCCAGCATGATCTGCTGCGGAGTTCCAGGTGCCAGTCCTCCAACAGGGGGGTTGGTGTCGAGATCAGCCGGGAACGGATATCCCTCGGCGCAACTGGCGACGGCATATTCGGCACGCTCGAGCGGCAGAGTGCCACTTTCCACCATGGCCTTCAGTACCGGAAGCAGCACCTTGCCCATTGCCGCGCGATCAACCGATTCCATCGCGCGCCCGAAAGGTGACGAGACCTGCAGCAGGTTCGCCATGCGCTGAATGGCAGCGGAACGGTTTTCACCGGCACCGTGCATCAGCGCCGGATTGAAAAAAAGCACATCGCCCTTTTTCAGCGGCAACTGGACGTGATGGCCGCGAAACCAGTCCTGATACTCGTCGCGGGTAAATGCCAGGTATCCCTCGCGGAAACATTGCGAGTAGGGGAGCAGCATCGTCGGGCCGCTTTCGGCCGGCATGTCGCAATGCGCCACTGCACCCTGCAACGTCAGCACCGGCGAAAGGTCGTGGATGTGGGCCGGAAACTGCGTCATCCGTTCGGGCTCCATGAAGCCCAGGTGGTAATCGCGGTGGGGTGACTGTGCCTTGCCGCCGGGCCGGACGACATTGACCTGCGCGGTCATCTGGTAGCCCGGACCAAGCCATGCCGTACTTGCAAGCGCGATGGTGGGGCAGGAAAAATAGCGGGCGAAGTTTTCCGGATCGGCCAGGCACTGCTTTTCCAGTGCATTCCAGATCCGGTCATTTGCGCCAGCGGTGGCAAAATGATCGCCACCGGTTTTACTGCCGCCTTTCTCGCGGCGGATGATGCGTTCAAACAGGAGGGTCGCGTCGTCAATGGGTGATGTGTCGGCAAATGCGCCGCTGATCGCAATCACGCCGGGTCCGCGGCCGAGTGCCTCACACCATTCGGCCATCAGCATCCGGGCATCCGCGGGGATAGAAGCCAGCCGGTCGACCAGTTGCCCGTCATAGACCGGTATGTTCATTTTGATGGCTGAGGCAAATGGCCAGTCTTTCTTGCGCGTCGTCTGGCTGACCAATTTGCAAAACGTATCAAAGTCGCCGGACTGCCGGTCAATCCAGACCCTGTCGCGCCTGCGTTCCTTGATGCCGGGCCTGTTCATGAGCCGGTTCCTCCACAGGGTTCAGCCGAGCGAGACCACAACGCCGGATTTGCACGCGGCGTCGGCGGCATCGGCGAGCATTTGCGCGCGCAGCCCGTCGTGGCCGTTTGGCGACGGCATTTTGCCATTCTCGATGCAGTCCAGAAAATGCCCGAGTTCACGCCGGTAGGCGGGCATGTAGCGTTCCAGGAAAAAATTGAGGACCGGATCGCCGCGAAAGCCTTCGTCATTGGCCAGTTCAACCGTGGTCTCGTGGATGTTTCCGGCGCGCAGCATTCCCTTGGAGCCGTGAACCTCAATGCGCTGGTCGTAACCATAGGTGGCACGGCGCGAGTTCGAAATCTGGCAGATCTTTCCGCTGGCGGTCTTCAAAATGACGCTTGCCGTATCGACGTCTCCGGCGCGGCCGATCGCCGGATCGACAAGGGCGGATCCCACGGCATGCACTTCCACCGGTTCTTCACCGAGGAGAAAACGCGCCATGTCGAGGTCGTGGATCATCATGTCGCGGAACAGGCCGCCGGATGTCTTGACATAGGCCAGGGGCGGGGGCGCGGGATCGCGCGAAATGATCGTTACGAGTTCGACGTTGCCGATGCTGCCGTTTGCCACCCGTTCGCGAAGGCTGGCAAAATTCGGGTCGAAGCGCCGGTTGAAGCCGATCAGCAGCGGAACCGCATGGCCGCTGATCCGCTCGAGGCATAATTCGATGCGTGCCGATGTCAGATCGACAGGCTTCTCGCACAGAATGGCTTTGCCGTTGGCTGCAGCGGTTTCGATCAGGTCGCAATGGGTCGGCGTCGGTGTGCAGATGACAACGGCGTCGATATCCGGATCAGCCAGGATCTCGGCGCTGTCCCTGACCGCTGCCCCGGTTTGGCCGGAAAGGGTGTGCGCCGCTTCCGGCACCGCATCGGAGACCGCGGCAAGTTTTGCCCGCTTGCTGGCCATGATCGATTGCCCGTGCACCTGGCCAATGCGGCCGCAACCCAGAACGCCGATTGATATCATGCCGACTTCTCCTCCGGGTGATAAAGTTCCGCAATTACCCTGATTGTGGCTTTTCTGACAGGATCAATCACCGGGTCAAGCAGGGCATTGCGGTCAAAAACGTCCGGTTGTGTGGCGATCGACCGGCGCAGCGCCTCGCCGAACGCCATGCGCAACTCTGTTCCGATGTTGAACTTGCAAACCCGGCTGGTTGCGGCAAGCTTGCGCCGCATGGCAACCGGGATGCCGCTGCCGCCGTGAAGTACGAGCGGCAGGCTGGTGACGGCCTCGATTGCTTTCAGCGCGGCCCAGTCAATGCCTGCGGTCTTTTCGGTCTGCAGGTGCACATTGCCGATGGAAACAGCCATCGCATCGGCGCCGCTTTCGCGGTCAAAGCGTGCCGCTTCCCCGGGATCGGTCGCTGCAGATGCCGCCCCCCGGGCATAGCCGACAAATCCGACTTCGCCTTCGACCGAAATACCGTGCGGCCGGGCAAGCTCGACGATCCTCGCCGTGGTGTCGATGTTTTCGGATACTGGCAGGGCGGAGCCATCAAACATCACCGAGGTAAAGCCGTGTTCGATGCCGGCTCTGCATTCGTCGATCGTGTAGCCATGATCGATATGGCAGACGACGGGCACGGCTGCATTGTCCGCCAGATGGCGGAACATCTTGCCCAGCACCGCAACCAGCATGTGTTTGCGGCAACCGGGACCGGCTTGCAGGATAACCGGAATGCCGGTCTCTTCGGCGGCATCAACATAGGCGCGGGCGTCTTCCCAGCCGAGCACGACCAGTCCACCAATGGCACGGCCCTCCTGCATGGCCGGGCGCAAGACGTCGGTGAGGGAAACAGCGGTCATTTGAATTTCGCGATCATGTCCTTGATGCCCGGTATCGTTTCGATCTGCCAGGCATGATCCGGCTGGAAATACTGGACCAGCGGCCGCTGCGACAGGCCGCCCAGAATGGTGAAGTAGTACATTTCGTATCCCGGCGCGACGACGCAGGGGTGATAACCTTTGTCGAGCACGATCGTGGAACCGTCGACGATGTGGTAGGCGTCGCCCACCTTGCCATCCTCGCGCTGGACCAGTTGCATGCCGAAACCGTTGTTCGGCCGGAAGCGGAAATTGTAGGTCTCGTCGTGGCGGGTTTCGTCGGGAAGACGGTCGGTATCGTGCTTGTGCGGCGGGAACCCCGACCAGCCACCCTGGCCAACAGTGTAGAGTTCGGAAACAAGCAGGCGTCCGACGCGGCCATGGTGTTTCTGGCCGAGGATATGCTTGATCTTGCGGTGCGTCTTGGTGTCGTCGGAACCATACTGTACCAGGTCGATGTCGTCGGCGGTAACCGCAAACGGTTCGAGCGTTTTTTCGTGGCAGGCACCAGCGACAAAGATTTCTGCCCGGTCCGAAACGCATGCCAGGCGCGCCTTTGCGCCCGACGGCACGTAGACTCCTTCCGGTTCGCCATCCCAGACGTCAGCGGTGCGATTACCAACCCCATCATAGGCCGCGCCGTCAATGTTGACGTCAATGGTACCAGTCGCGGGCACGATGCAGGTTTCGTAACCGGGTACCGCGTATTCGAAGACCTCGCCGGCTTTCAATTTGACGATATTGAAATAGTTTAGCGGCACCCGGTCATCGGCGGTGTCGATGAGCGGCTGATTGGCATTGTCATAGGGTGGTATGTGCATTTGGCACCTTTCCTCAACCGGCCGGCTGTTTGCCGCGGGCAGCGATAAATTCATCAAGCTCCCCGGAAAACGGCATTGCCGGTGCGCAACCGACCCTGGAGACAACGATTGCCGCGGCCGCCGATCCTCGTTTGACGCAGTCTTTGAGTGGCAGGCCGTTTGCCATCGCCGACACGAATGCGCCGAGGAAGGAATCGCCTGCTCCCGTCGGTTTCAACGCATCAACGCGGAAAATGCCGGTTTCGAAGCTTCCGCCGTCGCGCGTATAAGTGACCGAGCCGTTTTCGCCCATCTTGTAGACAACGACGGCGGCGTTCTTCCCGGTCAGCGCACGTGCAAACGCCTGGCCCTTGTCACGGCTTCCGGCCATCACCCCGAATTCGTCGTCATTGCCGACAATGATGTCGCAGTAACCGGCAGCGCGGGTATAGATTTCGGCGGCCTCTTCGTTCGATTTCCATGAATAGGGCCGATAGTCGATATCGAAAATCACCGGCAGGCCCGCCTCTGCCGCCAGTTCGAACGCGGTAAAACATGCCGTGCGCGACGGTTCGGCGGCCAGCACTGTCCCGGTTGTGATCAGCGCTCCATAGGCGCCGTAGTCGGCCGCGCGAACATCGTTCCCGGTCATCTGGAAGTCGGCTGCATTGTTGCGGTAGATCACCGACTGGTGGTCTTCGACCCGGCTTTCGACAATAGCAAGGGAATTCCGGTACTCGCCGCCGACACTTTTCACAAGGGTCCGGTCAACGCCGTACTTGTCGAGTTCATTGAGGCAGAACCGGCCGATAGCATCATCGGAAACCGAAGTCAGCAGCGACGCCTTGCCGCCAAGCCGGGTAATGGCGACGGCGATGTTGGCGGACGATCCGCCAAGACAGGAAAAAAAGCTGACGCCGTCCTCGGTGCGCGTGCCCGGCGGTTCCGGGTAGAAGTCCATACCGGCACGCCCGATAACGAGGAAATCGTTCTGCCCGATGCGATCCAGCCTTCCGGTCATACGCCGCGCCTCTGGCGAACGCGTCCGGCTTCCTGCTCCTTGTGGGCCCTGGTGACATCTGCACTGTTTGAGCGGTGCGGCGTGCCGACTTCCCACCATGCGTGTCCTTCGCCCGTCCAGCCATCAAACGCATCGACCTGCATGGCAATCACGCAGGTCTTGTCGGCCTTCTTGGCCCTTGCAAAGGCGTCCCTGAATTCGGCGATCGAATGGACCGTTTCCGCATGGGCACCCATCGATGCGGCATGGGCTGCGAAATCGACCGCAAACGGTTCAACCGCGATGTTGCAGTCGGCTATCAGGTTGTTGAACGAGGTGTTGCCGGTATTGTTCTGCAGCTTGTTGATGACTGCAAATCCGCCATTGTCACAAATGACGACGATAAGCTTGTTGCCGGTCAGAACCGACGAATAGATGTCGGAATTCATCATCAGATAGGACCCGTCGCCGGTAAAGCAGATCGTATCGTTGCCGGGTTCGTCTTCGCGCTGGGCCATGCGCGCCCCCCACGCACCGGCAATCTCGTATCCCATGCAAGAATAGCCGAATTCGACATCGACGCTGCCGACGGTGCAGGTGCGCCAATTGGCGGTCACTTCGGCTGGCAGGCCGCCAGCGGCAGCGACAATCCGGTCGCGCGGTTCGCACAGGTCGTTGACCGCGCCGACAACCTGCGCATAGGACATCGGCCGGTTCTTGCCCGCTGCATCGACGGCACTGACGTTGTTGTCGACGTAGCGGTCCCATTTTTCCGTTTCGGCGCGGGCGAGCACAGACCAGCTTTTCGGTGCACGGTAATCCTTCAGCGCTTTCGAAATCGCCACTAGACCGAGTTTTGCATCGCCAACGACCGGTATCGAAAGATGCTTGCTGGCGTCGTAACGGCCGACATTCAGCCCGACCAGTGTGGCAGCGGGGGAAAACGCCGTCCACGAACCGGTGGTGAAGTCCTGAAGCCTCGTGCCAACGGCAAATATCAGGTCGGCCTCCCCGGCCAGCAGGTTTGCAGAGTTCGACCCGGTAACGCCGAGCGGTCCGCAATTGAGCGGATCACCGTGGACGAGGTTGGCCCGGCCCGCGATCGTTTCGGCGACGGGGATATTGTGGCTATCGGCAAATGCCTTCAGTTCTTCCCATGCGAGCGAATACTGTACGCCGCCACCGGCAATGATGAGCGGTTTTTTCGCCTTGCCGATCGCGTCGGCTGCTGCGGAAATTTCCCGGCTGTCGGGCGCCTGGCGGCGGATCGTGTGGGTGCGTTCCTCAAACAGCGACACCGGATAATCCCAAACCCAGCCCTGGACATCCTGGGGGAGACCGAGAAACACTGGTCCGCAATCGGCGGGGTCGAGCAGGGTGTTGAGCGCTGTGGGCAGCGACTGGACAATCTGTGCCGGATGAACGATGCGATCCCAGTAACGGGTCACGGCCTTGAATGCGTCGTTGACCGATAGCGACGGATTGTTGAAATGCTCGACCTGCTGGAGGACCGGGTCGGGGAGGCGGGTCACAAACGCGTCGCCGCACAACATCAGCAGCGGCAGGCGGTTGGTGTGGGCAAGTGCAGCCGCCGTCAGCATGTTGGTGGTGCCGGGACCGGCCGAACTGGTGGCAAACATGAAACGCCGGCGCAGCTTTTCCTTGGCATACCCGACGGCCGCCAGTGCCATTGACTGCTCGTTTTGGCCGCGAAACAGTGGCAATTCCTCGCGATATTCATACAAGGCCTCGCCAAGACAGGTGACATTGCCATGGCCGAATATTCCGAAACCGCCGGCGCACAGGCGCACCCGCTTGCCATCAATCTCGATAAACTGGGCCGCCAGAAACCGGACAAGTGCTTGTGCGGTGGTCAACTGGACGGTTGATTGCTGATTTGCCATCTTAACTCCCGGTCGCGCGTGGGACATGCTGCGGGCCTAGCCGACCCGCTGTCCCGTGCGGTCCAATTTACGCTTGACGATGAGAATAAATCCAGATTACCTGCATTGCAACCGGTTGCAAAAATTATTTGGCTTGTTGGGTGGTAGCGGTGACAAAATACCGGAATATCGGGATCGGGGTTGTCGGCGCCGGCTACATGGGCAAGGCGCATGCCGTAGCCATGCAAGCGGTGGGGGCGGTGTTTGACACGGCCCTGCGGCCGGTGCTCGAGATGATCTGCACGACGAGTGAGGCCGGTGCCACGACGAAGGCTGCCGCATTGGGGTTCAGTCGTTCGACGGCGGACTGGCGTGTCCTCGCCGGAGACGAGCGCGTCGAGGCGATTGTCATCGCGACGCCGGCTGCCAGCCATCGCGCGATTGCCGACATGGCTCTTGGCCTTGGAAAGCCGGTTTTCTGTGAAAAACCGCTTGCGGGAAACCTTGCCGATGCACGGGCGATGACGCGGCTTGCGGAAAGCTCCGGCGTGGCGAACATGACCGGGTTCAACTATATCCGCACACCCGCCGCGCAGCTTGCGCGGCAGATGATCGGCAGAGGCGAGATCGGCGACATAACCTCGTTTCGCGGCGAACACACGGAAGACTTTTATGCCGATCCTGCGATGCCGGCGACGTGGCGGTCGTTTGGCAGGGCAAACGGCGCCATGGGCGATCTTGCGCCGCACATGATAAATGCGGCGCTCACGCTGGTCGGGCCAATTGACAGTCTGGTGGCCGACATCGCAACCCTGATCGACAGGCGGCCGGGGGAAGGTGAAGGCGATGAATCGGTTGCGGTCGGCAACGACGATTTCGGGCAGTTCCTATGCCGTTTCGACAACGGTGCGCGCGGCCACCTGATGTTTTCGCGCGTCTCCCATGGCCGGAAGATGGGCTATATTTACGAGATAACCGGCACGAGAGGCGCGCTCCGTTTCAACCAGGAAGACCAGAATTCGCTGTGGTATTATGATGCGTCAACACCAGGTGCGCGGTCCGGGTTCCGCCAGATCCTTACCGGCCCCGAACATCCTGATTATGCCGGGTTCTGTCTTGGACCGGGCCATGGCACCGGATACCAGGACCAGATCATCATCGAGGCGCGAGACTTTCTTACCGCAATCGAGACAGGCAAACCGGTATTCCCGACATTTCGCGATGGACTTGCCGTTACCGAAATCATAGAGGCGGCATTTTTATCTGCCGGAGAAGAACGATGGGTGAAAGTCAGCGAAATCTGACCGCCCGCAAGCTTGCAGGACTGATGTGATGGCAATTGAAATTGGAAATGCACCTTGCTCGTGGGGCGTCGAATTTGCTGATGATCCGCGCAATCCGCCATGGACGCGGGTTCTCGATGAGTGCGTTGCAGCCGGCTACAAGGGGATCGAACTCGGCCCGGTCGGTTACATGCCCGAAGACGCAGCGGTGCTGCGCGATGCACTGGATGCGCGCGATCTGACACTCATCGGGGGTGTGGTATTCCGCGCATTTCATGACCCGGCGCAGTGGGACGACGTGCTGGACGGGGCGGTGCGGACATGCCGCGCCCTGGTGGCCCATGGCGCCAGGCACCTGGTGCTGATCGATTCCATTTCGCCGCGGCGCGCACCGACCGCAGGCCGGGCTAGCGAGGCCGTGCAGATGGATCGTGCCGAGTGGACCGCATTTACGGACCGGATCAGGTCGGTTGCGCGGATGGGTACCGAAGAATACGGCTTGACGGTCGGTATCCATGCGCATGCCGCCGGTTTCATGGATTTCGAACCGGAGCTTGAACGCCTGCTCGAGGAGACCGACGACACAATCCTGAAAATTTGTTTTGACACCGGCCACCATTCCTATGCCGGTTTTGACCCCGTCGCCTTCATGAAGCGGCATATCGGCCGCATATCCTACATGCACTTCAAGGATATCGACCCGGCGGTGAAGGCGCGCGCGATCGCCCGTCAGACCGGGTTCTACGACGCTTGCGCCCAGGGCATTTTCTGCAATCTTGGCGATGGCGATGTGGATTTTCCGGCGGTTCGCGAGGTCCTCGCTGATGCCGGCTTCAACGGCTGGTGCACAGTTGAACAGGACTGTGACCCGGGCGGTGACACGTCGCCGGTTGCGGATGCGAAAGCAAACCGGAGCTATCTGAAATCAATCGGTTTTTAGGTCCGCTTATGCGCGGACGGGAGATTTCGTCATGGCACGGCTGAATTGGGGATTGGTTGGCGGCGGCAAGGGCAGCCAGATTGGTCCGGCGCATCGTCTTGGTGCGGGGCTCGACGGGCAGATTTCCATGGTTGCCGGCGCGCTTGATGCCGACAGCCAGCGCGGGCGGGACTTTGCAATGGAACTGGGGATCGAAGCGGATCGCGCCTATGGCACGTGGCAGGAGATGCTATCCGGCGAAATGAAGCGCGACGATCGCATCGATCTGGTGACCGTTGCATCGCCCAATGCGACGCATTTCGAAATTTCCCGGGCCTTTCTGGAAAACGGTTTTCACGTGCTTTGTGAAAAGCCGATGACGATGACGGTTGGCGAGGCAGAGGAAATCGTCGGCGTCGCCGAAAAGTCGGGGTGCATTTGTGCAGTCAACTACGGCTATTCGGGATATGCGCTTGTCCGCCACATGCGGGCAATGGTTGCGCGTGGCGACCTTGGGCGCATCCGGCTGATCAAGGCGGAATTCGCCCACGGGTTTCATGCTGATGCCGCCGATGCCGACAATCCGCGGGTCCGCTGGCGCTACGATCCTGCCCAGGCAGGCATATCCGCGCAGTTTGCCGATTGCGGCATCCATGCGCTGCACATGGCGAGCTTCGTTTCGGGTCAGCAGCCTGAAAAACTTTCCGCCGATTTCGCATCAACCATTTCGAGCCGGACTCTTGAAGACGACGCCATGGTCAACATCCGGATGGATGGCGGCGCCATTTGCAGGCTATGGACAAGCTCGGTTGCGATCGGGCGCATGCACGGCCTGAACATCCAGATATTCGGCGAGAAGGGAGGGCTGCGATGGGCCCAGGAATGGCCGAACCAGCTTTACTGGACGCCGCTTGGCGGACGTACCGAAGTCATCGAGCGTGGCGCTGCCGGCTTGTCACCGGAAGCAGACCGAGCATCGCGGGTAACGATCGGGCACGCCGAAGGCATGCCGCTGGCTTTTGCCAACATCTATCTCGATCTTGCCGAGGCGATCCGCGCGAAAAAGGAAAGCAGGCGACCCGATCCCGCCGCCTGTCACTATCCCGATGCCGTTGACGGATTGCGTTCGATGGCAGCGATTTTTGCCGCCGTCAGTTCGGCTGGCAATGACGGTACGTGGGTGGACGCCAGACCGCCGATAATGCGGTAAGCCCGGTCGCCATCATGGCAGCGGTTTCAGCGTGCTGCGTTCAATGACGGAACACGGAAAAATGCGCACTTCCAGCGCTCTTTCGGGTTCTTCGACAAGTGCGACGACCAACTCGATCGAGCTTTTGATGATGTCGCGGATCGGTTGGCGCACAGTGGTCAGGTCGTAGGCACTCCATTGCGACATGGCCATATCGTTGAAGCCGATAAATCCGATGTCGCCCGGAACCTCAAGGCCCGATTGCCGGGTCTCGTCCATTGCACCCATGCAGATGAGATCGTCGCCGCAAAACACCGCTTCGACCCGCTTTTCGGCGAGCAGGTCGCGCATGGCGTCGCGCCCTGCCTGGTATCCGTAGGCGCTTGCATAGCGGATGTCTGACGGCACAGTGCCGTGTTCGCCGAGATATTCGAGGAACCCGATCGCGCGGTCCTGCGTCGATGTCGCAAATTCCGGACCGCCGAGGAAGGCGATGTCGCGGTAACCGTGGCGCAGAAGCGTTTCCGCCGCCATCCTGCCACAGGCCTGGTTGTCGATGCCCACGACATGCACATCGGAGCCGGACTGGGCGCGACCAAAGGCGTGAACCACTGGCATATGCGCGTCCTTGAAGGCCTTGGCAAACAGGGGCGGCAGGGTTGAGGTAGCAACGATAACACCGTCGACGTTGTACTGGCGAAGCATTTGCACCGATTGTTCGGGATCGGTTTCATGGGTCAGGTTGACCAGAAGAGGGCGCAATCCGCGTTTTTGCAGCGCCTGAGTGTAGAGGTCGAAAACCTCGAGAAATATCGGGTTCTGAAAATTGTTGGCGATCAGACCGATCAGCTTTGTGCGGTTGGTGGCCAGGCTTCGGGCGATCAGACTGGGGCTGTAACCGAGCTCGCGCGCTGCTTTTTCAACCTTTTTACGGGTTTTGTCGGAAACACTGGCGCCGTCGGTATAGGCGCGCGAAACGGCCGAGCGGGAAACGCCCGCCAAATTCGCCACGTCTTTCAGGGTTACTGCCATGACCCAATCACCATTATATCCAATCCCTCCGCCCGGTTTGGTACGTTTTTCCGGCCTGCGTTTCCTGTGCGAATATTAGAATTACACACAAAAATTTGCAACCGGTTGCAAAAATACTTCGAATGTGATTGAGTCCGGTACCGGCAGGATGTCATTTCCGAACCTGCTGACGAATGCCCAGTTGAAAAGTTGAAAACCCCGGGAGGAAGGTATGAAGCGCGTTTTACATAAGATGATTGGCGCAACAATGGGCGCCATAATTGCGGTGGCCGGTGTTGGCGGCACAGCTCTTGCCGACGGCGAGAAAATAATTCTGGTGAGTCACGCGCCGGATTCGGATTCGTGGTGGAATACCATCAAGAACGCGATGGCGCTGGCAGGCAAACAGGTTGGAGCCGATGTTGAATATCGCAACCCGCCAACGGGCGATATCGGTGACATGGCGCGGATTATCGAACAGGCTTCCGCGTCGAATCCCGATGGCATCATCACGACGCTCGCTGATCCCGATGTGCTGAGCGGTCCGATCAAGGATGCGGTTGCCAAGGGAATTCCCGTCATCATCATCAATTCAGGCACGCCGGAACAGGCCGCCGAAGTTGGCGCGCTGATGTATGTCGGCCAGCCGGAATATGATGCGGGCCTGGCTGCAGGCCAGCGGGCGAAACGCGACGGCGTCGGTTCGTTCCTGTGCGTCAATCATGTGGTTTCCAACCCGGTTGTCGGTGAACGCTGCCGCGGATTTGCCGACGGGCTGGGCGTCGAGCTTGGCAGCTCAATGATCGATTCCGGGCAGGATCCCGCTGAAATCAAGAACAAGGTCAAGGCCTATCTTTCAGCCAATCCGGGTACCGAGGCGATTCTGACGCTCGGGCCGACGTCAGCGGACCCGACGATCGAGGCGCTCAAGGAAAACGGCATGGCGGGCCAGATCTATTTTGGCACGTTCGACCTCGGTACCGAGATCGTCAAGGCCATCAAGGACGGCACCATCAAGTGGGGAATCGACCAGCAGCCATTCCTGCAGGCCTATTTGCCGGTAATCGTGATCGCCAACTATAAGCGCTATGGCGTGCTGCCCGGTAACAACATCAATTCCGGTCCAGGCTTCGTAACCAAGGATGCGCTCGCCAAGGTCGAGGAATTCGCCGGCGAATACCGCTAGCAAAATTGGCACCCGGCCATTTTGGCCGGGCGCCGAACCTCAAGACCGGCTGGTCCAATCCGGACCGGTCTTCTGTCTTAGCGCAATTGCAGCGTAGTCCGGCCGGTCGGCCGGTGGAGGGAGCGACATGTCCGAAGTTGTATCCAAGACGCCCGAAAAGGATGAGCGGGTCAAGGAGATTTCCAGGTTTCGCAAGGCGATGATCCGACCGGAACTCGGTTCGATTTGCGGGACTATCCTGGTCTTTGTTTTCTTTTTGCTGGTTGCCCGCGATTCCGGGATGTTTTCGGCTGAAGGGGTGATGAACTGGGGTATCGTGTCGGCGCAATTTGCGATCATCGCGGTTGGCGCCTGCCTCTTGATGATCGCCGGTGAATTCGACCTGTCGGTCGGTTCGATGATCGGATTTTCGGGTATCGTGATCGCGCTGATGTCGGTGACGCTCGGTTTCCCCATGTGGGTCGCAATCATCACCGCTTTCGCCGTCGCCCTGGCCATCGGATTCCTGAACGGTTACCTGGTGATCCGGACGGGCCTGCCATCCTTCATCGTCACCCTGGCATTTCTCTATATTTTGCGGGGGCTGACAATTTTTGCGGCGATAGCCACCACCAACAAGACGATCATCGGTGGTGTGCGCGACGCGGCACAAGGCGACTGGCTTGCGCCGGTTTTTGGCGGCAAGATATTCTACGGCCTGTTTGTCTGGCTTGCGGATCTCGGCGTGATCGGAAAATTCGTCGCCGGCAACCGTGCCGGGCAGCCGGTGGTTGACGGCATTCCGATGCTAATCGTGTGGGCCGCGATACTGATCGTCTTTGCCCACATCCTTCTGACACGCACCCAGTTTGGCAACTGGATATTTGCCTCGGGCGGCAATGCCCTGGCGGCGAGCTATTCCGGTGTTCCGGTCAATCGCGTCAAGATCCTGATGTTCATGTTCACTGCGTTTTGCGCGACCGTGTTTGCGACCTGCCAGGTCATGGAATTCGGCTCGGCGGCGGCCGATCGCGGGCTTTTGAAGGAGTTTGAAGCGATCATTTCGGTGGTCATAGGCGGCGCATTGCTGACCGGCGGCTACGGCTCGGTGATCGGGGCCGCGCTCGGTGCGCTGATATTCGGTGTTGTTCAACAGGGCCTGTTCTTTGCCAATGTCGAAAGTTCGCTATTCAGGGTGTTCCTGGGCGGAATCCTTCTGCTTGCGGTTATCCTGAACACCTATATCCGACGCATCATTACAGGGGAGCGTTAAGATGAGCGATCCACTCATTGAACTCCGTGATATCGAAAAACACTTCGGTTCGGTCATCGCACTTGCCGGTGTCTCCCTGACAGTTTTCCCCGGCGAATGCCACTGTCTTCTCGGCGACAACGGGGCCGGGAAATCGACCTTCATCAAGACCATGTCGGGGGTGCACAAGCCCACCAAGGGCACGATCCACATGGGTGGCAAGGAGGTCAATTTTACAAGTGCCCGTGATGCCATTGAAGCCGGTATTGCGACCGTTTACCAGGATCTCGCGATGATCCCGCTGATGTCGGTGACACGCAATTTCTGGATGGGGCGGGAACCGAAGAAGAAGGTCGGCCCGTTCAGCTTCATGGATTTCGACAAGGCAAATTCGGTGACCATGGAAGAAATGGCGCGCATGGGTATAAACTTGCGTGAACCGGATCAGGCTGTCGGCACATTGTCGGGTGGCGAACGGCAGACCGTGGCGATTGCCCGGGCGGTGCATTTCGGCGCGAAGGTCCTTATCCTCGACGAACCGACATCGGCACTTGGCGTGCGGCAGACATCAAATGTTCTGGCAACGATCGACAAAGTGCGCAAGAAAGGTATCGGCGTCGTGTTCATTTCACATAATGTGCGCCATGCCATGGCTGTCGGAGACCGCTTTACCGTGCTCAATCGCGGCCAGACACTGGGCACTGCCAAGCGTGGCGAAATATCACCGGAAGAGTTGCAGGAACTGATGGCTGGCGGTCAGGAACTGGCAGAACTGGAAGGCTCGCTCGGCGGTACGGTATGATGCCGGGAAATTTGGGGTAGTATCCGGACATGACATCACCATTGTTGGTCAAACCATCTGCAACCGGCGGTCTGGTTACCGATATCACGCCGGAAAGCGCCGGCTGGTCCCATGTGGGCTTCAAGGTCTACCGGCTGAATACCGGCGAAAGTGCGTCGGGCGCTTCCGATGACCGCGAATTCTGCCTCGTGTGGCTGACGGGAACCGGGGCGGCAAGCGTGGACGGAAATGACTTCGGGATGATGGGCGGGCGGACGTCCGTATTCGAAGGCGAGCCTTCGGCTCTTTATGTCCCGGCCGGAAGCGGCTGGACGGTAACCGCTGAAAGCGACCTTGAGCTTGCGGTCTGTTCTGCGCCAGGTGCGGGAAAAAGCGGCGCGGCGCGGGCAATCAGGGCATCGGACCTGTCGAAGGAGACCCGAGGCGCGGGAACCAACACCCGCTATGTGACCAATATCCTGCCGGAGGACCAGCCTGCCGATTCCCTGCTGGTTGTCGAGGTCATCACACCGGGCGGTCATACCTCATCCTATCCGCCGCACAAGCACGACGTTGACAACCTGCCGCATGAATCGCTGCTCGAGGAAACCTATTACCATCGTCTCAACCCCGCACAGGGTTTTGCCTTTCAGCGGGTCTATACCGATGACCGCACACTCGACGAGGCGATGGCCATCGAAGACGGCGATGTTGTCCTGGTGCCGAAAGGCTATCACCCCTGTGCCGCCTGTCATGGCTATGATCTCTATTATCTGAATGTCATGGCCGGGCCGAAGCGGACATGGAAGTTCCACAATGCCAGGGAGCACGAGTGGTTGTTCGCCGGATAGGCCGTGAGCAAACCTCCTTGCAGCGTTATCAGGGCGCAAGCTGCCGGTTTGTGCTTGTTTGATCCATCGCAAAGTACGAATGCGGCTTCCACCTATTATACCGCCAACAGCATAATGAGGTGCGACAGGAGGGTACCATGTATAAGTCCATCGTAGTTCCAATCGATCTGGCTCACGGCGAACGGGCCAAACCGATGATAGAAGCGGCAAAAAAGCTTGCCGACAAGGGTTCCAAACTCGTTTTGGTCAATGTCGTCGAAGACATACCGGCCTACGTGGCAGCGGAACTTCCCGGCGGCGTGATCGAGCAGTCGCGGAAATCGGCGGAAACGAAGCTCAAGGCGCTCGGCAAGGAGGCCGGGGTTCATGCCGATGTCGAAGTGCGCAACGGTCAGTCCGCCGCGGCCATTCTGGCCGCTGCCGAGGAGAGAAATGCCGACTTGATCGTGATCGCCTCGCACCGTCCCGGTTGGGGAGATTTCCTGATCGGTTCGACAGCTGCGCGCGTCGTGCGCCACGCCAAGTGTTCGGTTCACGTCATTCGCTGACGGCGACCGGCAATCCGGAAATCAGCATTGCCGGCCGCAATAGCGGCGGGCATCTTTTTGCCTTGCCGGGGCAAGGTTGCCATGCAATCTGACGGGAAATCAAACTGGCCTTGTGGCCAGGCGATTCCCGGTTATGCGTCCGTAACCCAATCCGGCAGGTGATCCGCGCGTGGAATTTGCTCAATTCGTCCGTTCCAATGGGCGCTGGCTTTCCGGTGCCTTTCTGCTGACCTTCTTTTCGTCATTCGGCCAGACCTTCTTCATTTCACTGTCGGCCGGCCACATCCGCGCCGAATACGGGCTGAGCCACGGTGGATTCGGCACCCTGTACATGGTGGCAACACTGGCGAGCGCCGCGACGCTGCCCTGGCTCGGCCAGATCGTGGACAGCCGGTCAACAAGGCAGGTGACGCTCATCATCCTGCCCGCGCTTGCCGCGGCAACGCTGGCGATGGCCGTTTCGAGCCATATCGCCATCCTGGCGGTAACGATCTACCTGTTGCGGCTGTTTGGCCAGGGAATGATGACGCACAATGCGGTCACCGCCACGGCGCGCTGGTTTGAACGCAGCCGCGGCCGGGCAATGTCGATTGCAGTCATCGGCCACCAGGCGGGCGAGGGGGTGTTCCCGTTTGTCTTTGTAGCGCTCAGCGCGGCGATCGGCTGGCGCCTGTCGTGGCTGGCTGCAACGGTGCTGCTGATCACGATCGCCCTGCCGGTCACCGCATATCTGAACGGTCCCGAACGTACGCCGCTTGGTACCGCCGGCGATCCGGCCTATCCGGCAAACCGCGGTATGACGCGCAAACAGGTGGTCCGCGATCCGCTGTTTTATGCGCTGCTGCTCGGCATCATGGCGCCCGGTTTTATCGGCACAACCATCTTCTTTCACCAGATATACCTGATTGAGCTGCGCGGCTGGACAGCAGAGGTATTTGCCGTGGCCTTTGCCGTCATGGCGGCGATGACGGTTACGTTCGCGCTGGTCTCTGGCCAGTTGATCGACCGGTTTTCGGCAACGCGGATGCTGCCGGGTTTTCTGGTGCCACTCGGTCTCGGCTGCCTGACGCTCGCGCTGGTCGAGGCGCAATGGGCGGCTTTCGCGTTCATGGGCCTGATGGGCTTGTCCTATGGCTTCTCATCGACGCTTTTTGGCGCTGTCTGGCCGGAAGTCTATGGCTTGAAGCATCTGGGATCGATCCGGGCGCTGACCGTCTCGATCATGGTTTTCGCCACCGCGGCTGGACCCGGCCTGACCGGATTTCTGATTGACCGCGGCGTACCCTACACGGCGCAAATCACGACAATGGGGATCTACTGTTTTGCAGCCTCGTTGCTGCTGGTACCGGTGTCACGAATGCTGACAGCGCGCGGGCTTTACAGGACGGATTGAACCGGGCTGCGGCGTACGCAGCGCTCAGGTTATTGCGTTCAGGAACACGAAGATGATTGCCGCAAGCAGGGCCGCTGCCGGAACGGTAATGAGCCACGCTGCGATGATGGTGGTGAAGTGGGCGCGGCGCACAAGCCTGCGGCGCATGATCTCGGCGCCGGAAATGCGAACCGTTTCATCCTGCTCTGCCGCTTCCCAGGCCTTTTCCAGCGGACTCGAGCCGTTCTTGGCGCGGGCGCCTTGCAGTTTCTTCTCGATGTAGCGCCGCCGCCGCTTGGAATTGGCGGTGTACCATTCGCGGAAAAATCCGACCCCGAACACTGCGCCGACGGCGATATGTGTCGACGAAACCGGTAGACCGAACCATGATGCGATGATGACCGTAATGGCGGCAGACAGGGCAACGCAATAGGCGCGCATCGGATTCAGCTTGGTGATCTGCTCGCCGACCATGCGGATCAGTTTCGGGCCGAAAAGCAGCAGCCCGAAGGAAATACCGGCAGCACCGATGATCATCACCCAGAGCGGGATATGAACCTTTGCTGCGACGTCTCCGGCCTCGGCGGTGTGAACGATGGCCGCCAACGGGCCGACGGCATTGGCGACGTCGTTTGCGCCATGGGCAAAGGACAGCAGGGCTGCCGAACAGATCAGCGGAATATGGAATAGCTTGCGCAGGGACTGGTTGCGATTTTCCATTCCTTCCGACTGGCGCCGTATCAGCGGCCGGGTGATACCGTAAACAATGACGAAAGCGGCCACCGATATCAGGCTGATTGTCATGCCGTCGAGATTGATGATTTTCTTGAGGCCTTTCATTGCCAGGTAGCCGGCAAAGGCAGCAGCCATGATGGCAACGAGTACCGGTATCCAGCGCCGGGCCGCAGCAATCTTGTCTTCCTGGTAGATCAGGGCGATCTTGATGAAGGCAAGGAAACCCGCCGCGATCGCTCCGCCAAGCAGCGGCGAGATGACCCAGCTTGCCGCGATTGCCGACATGACTGGCCAGTTGACCGCTGAAATGCCGGCGGCCGCCATGCCGGCACCCATCACGCCGCCCACCACGGAATGAGTGGTGGATACGGGAGCCCCGATCCAGGTCGCCAGATTGACCCATAGCGCGGACGATATCAGTGCCGCCATCATCGCCCAGATGAAGACGTTGGGCGAGGCAACCGAGGCCGGATCGATAATGCCCTTGGAAATCGTCGAGACAACGTCGCCGCCCGCGATCAGCGCGCCGGCGCTCTCGAATATGGCGGCAATAAGCAATGCCCCGCCGAGCGTCAACGCCCGGGATCCGACCGCAGGGCCGACATTGTTTGCGACATCGTTGGCGCCGATGTTCAGTGCCATGTAGGCACCGATCGCGGCGGCCAGAATGATAACCAGCGCGCGCGGTTCGCCGGCGACGTAGATGCCGGCAAAGATCGCGGAGAGCACGAGGAATACAAGGCTTATCCCAGGACCGGCGAGCCCGCGCGCAACAAAGGAGGTTGCCTGCTCGACATGGACCAGCTTGTCGAGATCCTTGTCGAGTGTTTCCTTGCGCAGTGCCGGATCCTGGTTGGCCATGGTGTGTCCCGTCAAAATGATCCTGACGGATTTACGGCGTCATGTGGCCACTTGCAACGATTGGTAATGGGAATGGCGGCTCAGGCGGCAATAACCCGTGGATTGTCGCCAAATGTGGTTATGAGTTCTGCCAGATCAGGCTCCGACACCATGCGCGCAGCCTTCCTCTGGCTGACCCAGTTGCGCACGCGATCGTTCTTTTCGGGCCAATCCGACTTCACTGATTCGACCAGTAGCGGGAAGACATGAACCTCGTAGCTTTGTGCCAGTCCGGTTGGAAGTATCTTGTCATGGAGGTAGACACCGCAGGCTGCAGGCGAAATCCGTCCGTTGATGCCGGCTTCCTCGCGCGCTTCGCGCAATGCCGAAGCCGAAAGGGTTTCGCCAGGTTCCGGCCAGCCCTTGGGCAGTATCCAGCGCCCGGTTCTCTGGCTGGTGACCAGCAGGATCTGGACCTTGCCGCGGGATTTGCGATAGGGCAATGCCGCCGCCTGGATGCGCGGCGCCACTCCGCCGAGTGCACGGCGAATGCGTTCCTTCCATTGTGCCAAAGTCATCGGCCCGAGAATCATCGGTGCTCCTTTGCGCGAAATCTAGGCGCTGATCCTATATCAGGAGGTTAACATACGGTTATTGATGGTAAATATATAGTTAACCCGCCTGGTCAAGGGTCCGAACGATAACAGCCGCCACCTTTGCCTTGCAAATGCCGGAGGCTTCCGATACGCCGCCGTTCATGATCCCAACTGTCCGTTTCGCCCCGTCGCCAACCGGGTACATCCACATCGGCAATGCCCGCACGGCGCTGTTCAACTGGCTGTTCTGCCTGAAAAACGGCGGCCGGTTCATTTTGCGATTTGATGATACCGACGTTGAAAGATCGAAACAGATCTATTCCGATGCCATTGCCGAGGACCTTGCCTGGCTCGGGATCGTTCCCGACGAGACAATCTACCAGTCGAAGCGTACCAAAAGCCACGATGCGTCGGTTTCCAGGCTGAAGGAGGCGGGGCTCCTCTATCCCTGCTATGAAACGCCCGAAGAACTGGAGCGCCGGCGCAAGATCCTGCTGACGCGGCGATTGCCGCCGGTCTACGGCCGCGAAGCGCTGAAACTTTCGGACGCGCAAAAACAGGCGTTTGAGGCAGAAGGGCGGCGGCCGCATTGGCGATTCCTCCTACCCAACCACGATGGCGACCCGTTCGAAACAAAACGGACCGAGGTCACTTTCGACGACATCATCCGCGGTCCCCAGACCGTCGACCTGGCATCAATGTCCGATCCGGTGTTGGTTCGCGCCGACGGAAGCTATCTTTACACGCTGCCGTCCGTGGCCGACGACATTGCCACCGGTGTCAGCCATGTCATTCGCGGCGACGACCACATCACCAATACGGGCGCACAAATCGCCCTGTTTGAGGCGCTCGGCGGCAAACCGCCGGTCTTCGGCCATCACAACCTGCTGATCAACGCCACCGGCGAGGGCCTGTCGAAGCGCAAGGGCGCGCTGTCGATCGGTGCGTTGCGCAAAGCAGGCTATGAGCCGATGGCGGTGGCCTCGCTGGCGGTTCTGATCGGTACATCGCGGAATGTCGAGGCGGTAGCGAGCATGGACCGGCTTGCAGAAGAATTCGAACCCTCAGCGGCTTCGAAATCCGCGGCGCGTTTCGATCCGGCGGAACTGGCAACGCTTAGCCGGGCATTGGTTCACGAGAAAACCGCTTCCGATGTTGATAAAATACTTGAAGAAATTGGCGTAAGCCGCAATAAAAAAGAAGAATTCTGGAATTGCGTTCGGGGAAATCTTGACACGGTTGCCGATGCCGCCGAGTGGTGGGCGATCATCCGCGATGGTCCCGATACAAGCGAACGGGTCGGCGAAGGCGACCTGGAGTTTGTGCGCACGGCATTCGACCTTCTTCCGGATGGCCAATTCGACCAGACGACGTGGAGATCCTGGACCGGATTGGTCAAGGAACAGACCGGGCGTAAAGGCCGGGCCTTGTTCATGCCGCTCAGAATTGCCCTAACGGGTCGGACATCCGGGCCGGAGCTTTCAGATCTATTGCCTCTTCTGGGTCGGGAAGAAACGCTGGCCCGACGACCCTGACACTGCCGGTCTGGCCACCGTTCTTGCGGCGCTGGACTTCGGTGGTGCCGGTGTCTGCTTCCGGGGCGGTTTTTTCACCAAGATTTGCAAATGTGCCGGAATCCCTTGCCGGATCGGGAAGGGCATTTGCTGCGGGTACCTGTTCTTCGGCGTTTCCGGATTCCGTTTCAGCGGCAGTCCTGCCGGCCACAACCGAAAAGCTTTTGGGTGCATTGCACGTGCAACCGGGATCGATGACCGCGTTTGCCTGGCGGTAGCGCAAGGCGTTCGGGTGTTCGATGTAGGGCTGGCCATCGAGCGAGACCATGTCTTCGGATTCCTGGCCGGGTACGGAATGATAATAGAGTTCAACGTCTGTTCCGGGGCACATCGATTCGCATATCTGGCGGTCCCTGCCAAACAGATGGCTGGAAGTGGAAAAGGATATCGGGAAATAATAGCCGTCGCAGGTCCGCACGCACAGCGTCCGGTATGTTCCCGGTCTCAGACCCGGAACAGGCGTGATTTCGCCGTTCGGTCCGGTCACGATGAAACGGTTTTTCAGTTGTGGCAACCGGCGATCCGGAGCGACCGTGGTGACCGCTTGCGGCAATTTTCTCTCGGGAGCGCTGCGGCAATTGTTGGCTTCCAGGGATGCCATGATCTTCCGTTTTTGCCGGGAACTCAGGCCGCCGGCCTTGCGCTCGAGGTTAGCAAGATTAGCTTCCATCCGATCGATGGTTCCCAACAGGGATCGGCAACTGTTGCCGGCGCTGCGTCCAAAACGAAGAAACACGGGTTTGAGGCAATCCTGGGCGCGGGCCTGGCGGCGTGCCTTGCCAAGTTCCTCGCGCTGGCGTTCGGCGGCCCGCACGTATTTGGCTGAATCCACGGTTTTTGCACCGGAAACGAGTTGTGCTTCGAGACTCCGGCACAGAAAGGTGTTGGCCTGTGCGTCGTGAGTCGCAAGCGGAATCGACGCGATCACTGCTGCGGCGAGCGCCAGCCGGCAGGTTTCAGCAATTTTCGATGCTTTGGGCATTCATTTCACGATTTGGATTTGGCCTGGTTGTGATTTGTCTGCAACCGACGGTATCACGAACTGTTAACCACTGCGTTAACTGCCGGACATATATGAATTCGGCCCCGATCGCTACCAAGGACAAGGTTTCAGCCGTCTTTTTGTGCCGCCTCGACTACCGCTAGGGCAGTCATGTTGACAATGCCGCGAGAGGTGACCGATGTCGTCAGGATGTGGGCCGGCATCGCGGTTCCGAGCAGTATCGGGCCGACATGCAACGCATCGAGCATGGATTTGGCGGTGGTCAGCGTGATGTTTGCAGCGTCAAGGTTCGGGAACACCAGCAGATTTGCCTCGCCGGACAGCTGGGAATAGGGATAGACGCGTTCACGCAGCGATGCGGATATCGCCGAATCGCCGTGCATTTCGCCGTCAACCACCAGATCTGGCGCCGCCTTGTGGAGCAGGGCGGTGGCCTTGCGCATCTTGGCCGAACTGGCCGAATCCCGCGATCCGAAATTCGAGTGCGACAGCAAGGCTGCTTTCGGTTCAATGCCGAATCGCCTGATTTCATCTGCCGCCAGCAGGGTCATTTCGACGATTTCCTCGGCAGTCGGGTCTATGGTCACATAGGTGTCGGTGAAGAAGGTGATGCCGCGCTGGGAAATCAGCATCGACAGGGTCGAAAGGTCCTGCACGCCGCCGGCGCGGCCGATAATCTGGTCGACATTGCGCAAATGACGTTCAAAGCGGCCTTCAAGACCGCAGATCATGGCGTCGGCCTCCTTGCGCAACAGGGTCAGCGCGGCGATCACGGTGGAATTGGTGCGTACCAGTGTGCGTGCGGCTTCCGGAGTGACGCCAAGACGGCCGGTCTGCTTTGCCAGCAGATCGACAAATTCGCGATAACGCGGGTCGTCATTGGGATTGACGATCTTGAAGTCCCTGCCGGGTTGGATTCGAAGTCCGAAACGATTGAGCCGGTTTGTGATAACCTCCGGCCTGCCGATCAGGATCGGTTCGGCAATACGCTCTTCAAGCAGGACCTGGGCGGCACGCAAGACCCGCTCGTCTTCGCCGTCGGCGTAGATGACCCGCTTGTTGCCGGCAGATTTCGCCGCTGCAAAGACCGGCTTCATCACCATGCCGGAGCGGAAGACAAACCGGTTCAGGCGGTCGAGATAGGCCTCCATGTCGGTAATCGGCCTTGCCGCAACGCCGGTCTTGGCGGCCGCCACGGCGACAGCGGGCGCGATGCGCAGGATCAGCCGCGGGTCGAATGGCGAGGGGATCAGGTAGTCCGGGCCGAAAGTCTGCGCCTCGCCCGAATAGGCGCGGGCGGCGACATCGGACGGCTCTTCACGCGCCAACCCGGCAATGGCGTTAACCGCTGCCATTTTCATTTCCTCGTTGATGGCGCTGGCCCCGGCATCAAGCGCGCCGCGGAAAATATAGGGAAAGCACAGGACATTGTTGACCTGATTGGGAAAGTCGGAGC
>JAHEGF010000378.1 GCA_024645155.1 Phyllobacteriaceae bacterium
GCCTCGTATGCTAGGATAGTCGCGTCGCCATCCTCTTTCAGTTCAACATCAGCCCCGCCCTTGGCAAAGCCTGCTACGCCGCCCTTACCTTCCCCCACGATGGTGTAGGAGTGTGGCGGGTTCAAATTCTGAAGCTCCACTTCTCCGTTGAAGGTCGCTTTTACCGGGCCAATTTTCAAGGTGACTTTGGCGGCGAGTTCCGTATCGGATTTCTTCTCCAGTTCCTGGCAACCGGGGATGGAGGCTTTAAGCACCTCCGGATCGTTCAACGCCTTCCAGACCTCGTCGACACTTGCCTCAATACGCTGCTCTCCGGTCATCTGCATGAAACTGTCCTCCTCGACTTTCTGTGTCCATCGATAGCTGTGCCTTATGGCCGATTGCCGGTCAACACCTCCAATCGGCTAGGGTCGGCCATAATCCCCGCCCTTGAATGGAGGTGTTGCGAAAAAGGGCTGCGCGCAGCGGTTCAACGGAGTAGAAGACGGATGGTCACGGCCTTTGGGACAAAGGCCCGTATCACGGAGGTATTTGTGAATCCCGCGCTATGGCTCCACCGGTCAGCACTTACCGGACCCGATCGGCCCGCCCTTTTCAAATGCGATGAACCCGAGGCGGATTACCAGTGCTTCGACAACCGCGCAGCAAGCCTCGGGCGGTCTCTTGTAAAGGCATTTGGTCTTGAAGCGGGTGAAAGAGTTGCGCTTTTCGCAAAGAATGCCACGGAATATCTCGAGGCGCTGTTCGGCATCTGGTACGCGGGCGGGATTGCAGTACCGGTGAACGCGAAACTTCATCCCAAAGAAGCCGCCTGGATACTTCGAAACGCAGGCGCGAAGATTTGCTTTGGCGACACCAAAAGGATCGAGCAGCTTTCGGAAACGGAAACTGCTGCCAAGATCAAATTTGTCGATCTGGGCAGTGTCCAATTCGACGGAATGTGCAATGAGAATCGCCTTTCCGCTCCCGTGTCAAAATCCGACACGGATACTGCCTGGCTTTTCTACACTTCAGGCACCACCGGACGGCCCAAGGGCGTGATGATTAGCTGCGGCAACCTGCAGGCGATGGCGCTCAATTATTTATCCGCCGTAGATGATGTCTGTGACAACGACACCGCCTTCTATGCCGCGCCGATCAGTCACGGCGCCGGTCTCTATTGCCTACAGCATGTATTAAAGGGTGCCCGACACGCCGTTCCGGTATCCAAGGGCTTCGACCCCGCCGAGATTTTTGCAGCTGCGGAAAAACTCGGAAGCCTTCACATGTTCGCGGCGCCAACGATGATCAAGCGCCTCGTCGATCATGCAAGGGCAGTTGGCAAGACAGGCGATGGCATCAAGACTATCGTGTATGGCGGCGGACCGATGTATCTTGCCGATATTATCGAGGCTGTCGAGGTTCTCGGGCCACGCTTTTGTCAAATCTACGGTCAGGGCGAAAGCCCGATGACGATTACGGTGCTGTCCAAGGAATTCGTCAATGATCGCGAGCACCCGCGTTGGCGTCAGCGATTGCAGTCGGTGGGTGTGCCCCATCCGCAGATTGACGTGAAAACCGTTGATAACTTGGGCAACGATGTCCCGGCCGGAGAGCCAGGTGAGATCATCGTGAAAGGGCCATCGGTCATGTCCGGTTATTGGCAAAACCACGAGGCCACGGCACAAACCATAAAGAACGGATGGCTGTTTACCGGCGACGTCGGGGCGGTGGACCAGGATGGTTTTGTGACGCTGATGGACAGGTCCAAGGATGTCATCATTTCGGGCGGTACGAATATCTATCCGCGCGAAGTGGAAGAAGTGCTGCTGAGCCACCCCGATGTGGTCGAAACATCCGTCATCGGGAAGCCGGATGCGGAATGGGGAGAGTCAGTTGTCGCTTTCATCGTCGCCAGAGCCGGGACGGAAATTTCGGCTGCAGAACTGGACAGTCACTGCCGGAATGAAATAGCAGGGTTCAAACGGCCGAAAGGGTACCGTTTTGTGGACGAATTGCCGAAGAACAATTACGGCAAGGTGTTAAAGACGGAACTCAGAAAGCTCGTTGAAACGGAGAACAAAACCCAAAATGACTGACAAATATCTAAGCGGAAAAACGGCCCTCGTCACCGGTTCGGTTCAGGGTATCGGAATGGCCATCGCCGAGAAACTCGCAGCAGCGGGCGCCAATATCGTGGTTCATGGTTTGGCAGACAAGAAACAGGCCGAAGCGGCACAGGAAACCACGAAGGCCGCTGGCGCGCCGAAGACCTGTTTTTTCGATACGGATCTGCGGGATATCCCGGCTATAGACAAAATGATGGATGAACTGGCCGATTGGGGACCTGTCGATATCCTCGTAAACAATGCCGGCGTCCAGAAAACCGTCTCGCTTGCCGATGCGACAGCGGATATCTGGGACCTCGTCATTTCCGTCAATCTTTCCGCCGCCTTCCATACCATGCGCCGTGCCATGCCCGGAATGGCAGAGAGAGGCTTCGGTCGGGTCATCAATATCTCATCGGTGCACGGGCTGGTGGCTTCGAAGGAGAAGGCTCCGTATGTCTCTTCCAAGTTCGGCTTGATCGGCCTTTCTCGCGTTGCCGCTCTTGAATATGCCGATGCAGGCTCTGCACAAACCGGTGGCGTAACCGTCAATTGCATCTGCCCCGGCTGGACCGAGACCGAATTGATTGAGCCGCAGATCATGGCGCGCGCCGAGAAATATGGCGGGGACAGGGACAAGGGCGTTGCCGATCTATTGTCGGAAAAACAGCCGAGTAAA
>JAHEGF010000135.1 GCA_024645155.1 Phyllobacteriaceae bacterium
TTTTCCGACGACCTGACGACGCTGTCACCGGCATTGCCCGGTTTGACTTTCGACAGCCTGCTTGCCAACGATTGCGGCGGCTCGGTTTCCGGCGTCGGCGGCACGACGATCGGTTTATCAGGGGGCGCGATTGCGGCCGAAGGGTCCTGTACGATCCGTGTCAGCCTGTCGGTTCCGGCTGGCGCGAGCGGCGGAAACCACCTCAACACGACCAGCGGAATTACCGGAAACATCGATGGCAGCCCGGTTGCCGGCAGTGCCGCTACTGATACGCTGTACGTCGTCAACGGCATACCGCTACTCTCCAAGTCGTTCACAGACGATCCGGTTGGCGCCGGCGGCACCGTCACACTTGAATTCTCGATTGACAATTCCAGCACGACCCTTGGCCTGACCGACATCGCATTCACCGACGAACTGACGACCTTTCTGCCTTTCCCAATTTCGACATCACTGCCGCCCACTCCGGATCCGCCGTGCGGCGCCGGATCATCCTTGTCGCTGATTTCGGTCGCGACGGATCGCCAGGCACTCAGCCTGACCGGTGGCAATCTAGCTGCGTCGGAAAGTTGCACATTCGCGGTTGCGATAGACATTCCCGCCGGAATGCCGGCCGGCAATTACGTGAACACGACAAGTCAGGTTTCGGCGTTGGCCGGTGGCAGCCCCGTAACAGGTCCGGCGGCAAGCGATACGCTGCAGGTGACCGGCGGGGCGCTACGGTTCACCAAGGAATTCACTGATGATCCGGTGGCTCCCGGTGGATCGGCGACACTCGAATTCACGATCACCAATCCGGCTTCCAATCCGGCTGATGCCATGGCAATCGCCTTTACGGACGATCTGGCGGCGGCGCTGACCGGGCTGGCCGCTACGGGCCTTCCGCAGTCGAATATTTGTGGCACGGGATCAACACTTTCGGGATCTACCGGCGATACATTCCTTACGCTTGCCGGCGGTACGCTGGCGCCGGGCGGGTCATGCACGTTTAGTGTAACGACGCAGGTGCCGGCTGCCGCACCGATCGGAACCCACACAAACACGACCAGCGATTTGACCGCCACGATTGGCGGTGTGTCATCGACGACACCGCCGGCAACGGCTGACCTGCTTGTAACGGGCCTGATTTTTTCGAAAGAATTTCTCAATGATCCGGTGGTCGCCGGTGACACGGTCACACTGCGGTTTGCGCTCGACAATACCGATGGTGCCGACGCTGACATCACATTTTTCACCGACAATCTTGCGGCAAACCTGGCGGGCCTTGCCGCGACCGGCGCGCCAAGCGTCAATACGTGCGGCGGAACGATGTCGGGCACGACGTTCCTGACATATGTTGGCGGCAGCGTCCTGGCGGGTGCGACCTGCACGATCGAAGTCGATTTGCTGGTTCCGGCTGCCGCCGCATCAGGGTCCTATGCCAACATCACCAGCAGTCTTTCAGCGGTAATAGGCGGAAGTGCTGTTATCTTACCACCGGCGACCGACGTTCTGGAAGTTGATTCGACACGACTGCAGCTTGCAAAATCCTTCACGAATGATCCGGTAGCCCTTGGTGGCACGGTCACGCTTGAATTTACACTGACGAATCTCGACCCTGCAGAGGCCGCATCCGCGATCGGATTTACTGATGATCTTGGCGCGACTCTGACCGGACTTACATTTGACAGCGTGCTGCTTGATACATATGGTGGCACGGTTTCCGGTACCGGAACCGACATGATTACTGTCTCCGGCGCTTCGCTTGGCGCCGCAGGTACATGTACTCTCAGGACGTCGCTTACATTGCCGGGCAGCGGACCTACCGGAATTCACACAAATACCACCAGTTCGGTTTCCGGCGTGATCGGCGGATTTCCGGTTACCGGAGATCCGGCCAGTGATGATCTGAATGTTCTCAGTGTCGTACCACCAAGCTTCTCGAAAGCTTTTAATGCGCCAAGCACGGCAAATGGAACGCCTGAACTGACGTTTACGATTACCAACAATGATGCGTCCAATACGATAGCGGACTTGTCGTTCAATGATAATCTCAGCGCGGTAATCCCCGGGCTGGTTGCAACGGGCTTTTCGACAAATACCTGCGGCGGAACAGCTGGCGGTACTTCGCTCATCACATACAGTGGCGCCACGATTGCAGCGTCCGGCACCTGTACGGTCGTTGTGCAATTGCTCGTGCCTTCCTCGGCGACCGGCGGCACATTCCCGAACACAACAAGCGACCTGACGCAACTGGGCGTGAAAGTGGCCGATCCGGCGACTGCCGATCTCGTGATCGAACCGCCGCCGGCGTTCTCAAAGAGTTTTGCGCCCAACCCGATTCTGACCAGCGGGACGGCTACGCTGACGTTCACGATTGACAACAGCGCTTCTGCGCTTGCGGCGTCCGCACTTGATTTCACCGACAACATGCCCGCCGCCGTGACCGTGGCGGCACCGCCTAATGCATCGACCACCTGTACAGGTGGAACTTTGACCGCAGTGAGCGCATCTGGTGTCATCAGCTATACAGGCGGTTCGGTGGGTGCAGGCGGGTCATGCACGGTTTCGGTCGATGTTGCTGCCTCAAGTGCCGGTGCCCATGTCAATACCACCGGCGATCTGACATCTTCTTCGGGTAATTCCGGCACTGCGACAGACACACTCAACGTGACGGATCTGCCGCCGATATTCTCGAAGGCCTTTGCACCTGCTTCCATCTTGACCGGCAACACATCGGCGCTGACCTTCACAATCGACAACACGGCAGCGTCAACGAGCGCCTCGGCACTTGACTTTACCGACAACATGCCTGCTGCCGTGACTGTAGCAACTCCGGCAAATGCGTCCACGACGTGCACCGGTGGCACACTGACAGCAGTCCCCGGGTCCGGGGTCGTCAGCTACACCGGCGGTACGGTGAGCGCCAACGCATCGTGTTCGGTATCGGTTGACATCACCAGCTCGACGCCCGGTGCTCATGTCAACACGACCGGCGACCTGACGTCTTCAGCCGGCAATTCGGGGACCGCATCGGATACGCTCACGGTTGCCGATCCGTCGGTCGATCTGACGGTGACACTAAGCGATGATGTCGATCCGATTGTAGCAGGCAACACGCTGACCTACACGGCGACAGTCGCCAATGCAGGTCCGCAAGACGCGACAAATACCGTTGCCACAGTGACCCTTCCGGCAGGCGTCACATTCACGTCCACTTCGGGTTGTGCCGAGGATCCGGCCGGGGTGCCGACCTGCAGTCTCGGTACGATTCTGTCGGGCGGATCATCGGTCTTTACGATTGTGGTGCAGGTCGATACCGGAACAACCGGGATCATCAGCAATACAGTCAGTGCGACATCCGATGTTACCGACGCAAATCCCGGCGACAACAGTACGACAGAGCAGACCACGGTAACGGCCTCGCTCGGCACGGTTACCATCGTCAAGAACACTGCGCCTTCCGGCACCGGCGACGGTACCTTCACGTTCTCGTCTGCTGATCCGGATTTCGATGCGATTTCGCTGGCGACAATTGGAAGCACGGCCACAACCCTGCCTATCGTCAAGACGGCAGGCTCTTATGTGGTCAGCGAGGACGCGGTTGCCGGCTGGCAGCTCGATTCGATTGAATGCACAGGTGATGCCGATGGCGGATCAGTTGTCGACCTTGGTAACAATCAGGTCACGATCGATCTTGACTTCAACGAAGCAATTGTCTGCACATTTACGAATGTGCGTGATGAGACAGCGGTTGTTCAGCATACCCAGGAAGTCATCCTCGAATTCATGGAACGCCGTGCCGATCAGATTACAGCGAGCAGTCCGAACCTGATTTCGCGTTTGCGTGACCGGAACAAAAACGGCAACACCGCGGGCGATCTGCGTGGCAATGCGAACGAACTCACATCCAACTTTGCGTTCTCGACCAGTCTCAGCCAGGTGAAATCCTGGCGGCAGAGCCTTGTCGGCGGCGTGCCGCAAAGCGAGCCGTCGAAATTCGATGTCTGGATGGAGGCGCGGTTCGCCCATACGAAGACGGATACTAGTAAAAGCCATTTCGGTATCGTCTATCTGGGCGCAGACTACCTCATCAATCCCGATCTTCTGATCGGCGGTATCGTGCAGTTCGACTGGGCCGGGATTGACATACCAACGCCGCTGTCGGTCACCGGAGAAGCGACTGCCGACGGCATGGGCTGGATGGCGGGACCCTATTTCGTCGCTCGACCTTGGCAGAATATCTATATCGACGGGCGCGTGGCGATGGGGCAGTCCTACAATGACGTCAATCCGTTTGGGACCTATACCGATGATTTTGATACCAACCGCTGGCTGGCAAGCTTGCGCATCACCGGTGATTATCACTACGGTGCCTTAAGGGTCAGTCCCGCAGCAGAGCTGATCTATTTCCACGAAACGCAAAAGGCCTATGTCGACTTCAACGGCTTTACCATTCCCGGTCAATCGCTTGATCTCGGGCGGGTGATTTTCGGGCCGGAATTCAGCTACGCCATGGAGCTGGAAAACGGTGGGACGTTGACGCCGAGCCTCAAGATCGAGGGAATATGGGATTTCCAGAATACCGCGTCTGCCGGAGCGCTGACCCGTTTCAGTTCGACGGATAATCTCAGGGCGCGGATCAATGCCGGATTGGGTTATGTTTCCGAAAGCGGTCTATCCGTCATGGCCGAAGGTTTCTACGACGGTATTGGCGCCGATGGATACGACTCATACGGAGGCAAGATCAAGATCAACCTGCCGCTGAACTAGTTCTACCGGATCGCTCCGGGCCGGGTCAGCGGGTGACCAACTTGCGCTGGCTTTCCATGCCCATCGAAAGCAGGATTGGGTCGCTTTTTTGGCTTACGGAGAATTCGTCTTTACCGGTCATGCCGAACCACTGGTTTTTGATCAGGCATTGAGCGACGGCTCCGCCAAGCGTTGTGCCGGGACCGGGTATTATCACGACATCGGGAGCGAACTCCCGCAACCCGGCTGTGATCGCGTGAGTAAAGTCGTACGGGGCTACGACCTGATGGCCAAGTGTGTATTCGTACAATGCGGTTGTGGAAGTGGCATGAGATTGCCAGTGATGACCACGACCATCGATCAGTGGTAGATCCGGAGCCTGAAACATTGCCGGCTGCATCATCTGCTTGCCCAAAAGCGAGACCGGCGCCTGCAGCGGCGAATGGAAACCGGCATGATTTTTCAGGCGCATTGGAAACCGGTCGTAAAGAGGCGTCAGCTCGGCAAAAAGCTGTTCAAGTGCCGCTTCTTCTCCGGCAAATACGATCATGCCGCCCAGATATATCGATACATAGAGGCCCGGTATCTTGTCAGCCAGTTTCAGGAGCGCATGGCATTTACCCGGGATTTCAACCCAGTTTTCATCGACAAACGGATAGATGACCTGGCCGCCAGCCAATGTTTGCTGCATCAGCGCACCCATGGTGTTGACCAGCTTGAAGCCGTTCTTCGCATCGAGCGACCCCGCGCAGGCCAGTGCGGTGTACCATCCCATCGAATTTCCGGTCACCGCAACAACGTCGTAACGTGTTCTGTCTATTGCGAGGAAATCGAGGTAGGAGCAGGCGTATATGAGCGCAGAAGCGTTGTCGCCGCGTGAATGCTTTGCCAGGGAGAAATTGCTGGCGCCATCAAGTGCGCTGATTGTTTCCTGCCCAAGGGCGCGGCGTTCGGCATCGAACACGGCCAGCAAGCCGGCATTCCGGCCGTGGTGGCGCGCAAGATAGCCGAGTTCCTCGCGGTTATATGTGCCACGGCCTGGACAAACCACTATTGCTGTTTTTCTTGCCATGGTCAGCCGGCGCCCCGCCTTGTGTTTTTTCCAAGGTTCGTCAGCGCGGCCTCGACGATGCTGTCGCGGCATGGGAGCGTTGCGCCATAGGCCGGACCGGTAGCAATGAAACTGTCGTCGGCAGCAAGACGCGTGATTATGCGGGAGCGCTGGCTGTTCTCACAAAACAGCGTCATCAGTGCTTCGCTTTGCGAACCTGTTGTCCGGCATTCATCGACGATCAGTATATTGTTGCAGCCGTTTGTAGCGGCCAGCAATTCATCTGACGGCAGAGGGGCCAGCCAGCGCAAATCTATAACGCGTGCGTCCACATTGTGACGTTCGCGCAAAATCTTTTCAGCCTGACGTGAAAGGTAATAGCCGTTGGCATAAGAGACAATTGCCAGATCGCGTCCTGTGCCGAATTGCCCGATCCTGCCTATCCCGATTGCTTCGCCGCTACCAGGGCACGGATAGTCAAAGGTCCATTGACGGTCCTTTTCCTCGTGAAGATCACGCGTCATGTACAGGGCAATCGGTTCGACAAAAACGACAATGCGTTGCTCCACCCGTGCCAGACGAACCGCTTCCCTGAGCATGTGTACGGCATCGGCGCCGTTTGACGGACAGGCGATTACGATGCCCGGTATGTCGCGCAAAACGGCGAGCGAATTGTCATTGTGGAAATGGCCGCCAAACCCGCGCTGATATCCAAGGCCGGCGATACGAAGGACCATCGGGTTTGTAAACTGGCCATTTGAAAAAAAGCTCAGCGTGGCGGCTTCGCCGCGCAATTGGTCCTCGGCATTATGCAAATATGCGAGGAACTGTATTTCCGGTATTGGCAGCAAGCCGTTATGCGCCATACCGATTGCAAGGCCAAGAATGGATTGTTCATCGAGCAGCGTGTTTATCACACGCGCAGGCCCAAACCGGCTCGACAGTTTCTGGGTGACGCCGTAAACACCGCCCTTCGGGCCGACATCCTCACCGGCCAGGACTATCTCGCGGTGTTCGAGCATCAGATCCGTCAATGCCATGTTGATCAGCTTTGCCATATGCTGCGATTGGTCCATTGAACGAATGTCGGTTTCGCCAAATGCGGCGGTGCGCGCCTCCGGCGAGGGACCATTAGTGGTTGCGCATTTGCGGGCTGGCGGCACCAGGCTTGCCATCACGTCCTGCGATGTCTTCAGCTTCGGCCTTGCCACAACCTGTCTGGCAGCGCGCTCGGCACGGTCAAAAGTACTGTTGTAGATGTCAAGGATCACGTCCGGGGTCAGAATATTCTCCTCGAGCAGGATACGCGCACTGATTAGTAACGGGTCATTGTCCTCATCGGCTTCAATCTGTGCCGAGGTAAGATAGGCGGTTTGGGCATCGGCCCCGGCATGTCCGTAAAGGCGCACGGTTCTCATGTGGAGGAAGGCCGGCTTTCGCCGCCGCCGCACCCAGTCTGCTGCCTCGATGACCGTGGCAAAGGTATCGAGCATGTCGAGACCGGTGCAGTGGAAATAACGCAAACCCGGGCGCTTTGCGACGCTGGCTTCGATCCAGCCTCCGGGTGTCTTGGTGGAAATGCCGATGCCGTTGTCTTCGCACACGAACAGCAGGGGCAGCGGTACACTCTGGTATGCGGTCCAGCCTGCCGTATTCAAGGCGCCTTGCGCCGTCGAGTGGTTTACGGATGCATCGCCAAAGGAACACAGGACGATAGAATCGGCGGGCCATTGACGATGTTCGCAATCCAGCCGCGGTGCCAGTGCCACCGAATAGGCGGCACCGACCGCTTTTGGAAGATGCGACGCAATGGTCGAGGTTTGTGGCGGGATGTTGAGTGATTTTGATCCAAGGACCTTGTGGCGCCCGCCGGAAATCGGGTCTTCGCAGCCAGCCGCAAAACTGAGCAGCATATCCCAAAGCGGTGTCTGGCCCGGGACTTGCCTTGACCGCTGGATCTGAAAGGCGGCGTCCCGGTAATGCAAAAACGCGGGATCGGTCGGGCGCAGACCGGCAGCTACGGCCGCACTGCCCTCGTGGCCCGAAGACCCGATGGTGTAGTAACCTTGGCCCTGCGCCTGAAGCTGCCGCGACACGCGGTCAAGCTGGCGGCTCAGAACCTGCGATTGAAACATCTCCACCAACGCTTCAGTTCCGAGCCCGGTATCGTTTAGACGAGTAGTCGAACTGCGCTCCGGCAGGTTGCCTGATGCCACCCGGTTGAGGAAATTTTTATGAACGATTTCAGCCCGATCCATGATTTCTTTCCGTGATTGTATGGCCAATCACTGCCGCACCGCTGTTACGCGTGGCGTTTGATCAGATATCGAATGAAACACCCTGAGCCAACGGCAGGTCGCGTGAATAGTTGATGGTATTGGTGGCCCGCCGCATATAGGCCCGCCACGCGTCCGAGCCCGATTCCCGGCCCCCTCCGGTCTCTTTCTCGCCGCCGAACGCACCACCGATTTCCGCACCGGAGGTGCCGATATTCACATTGGCAATGCCGCAATCCGAACCATTTGCCGAAAGAAACTTTTCGGCTTCGCGGATATCGAGCGTGAATATGGAAGACGACAGACCGGCTCCGACCGCATTGTGCAATTTGATCGCATCATCGAGATCGGTATAGCACATGACATACAATATGGGTGCGAAGGTCTCTTCGCAAACAATGCCCGACTGCGAAGGCATTTCAACAAGGGCAGGGCGCGTGTAATATGCATCTTCATCGCCAGTCTCCACACGTTCGCCGCCCGTCACATCGCCGCCCGCCTTGCGGGCGTCGTCCAGCGCCTTTTGCATGATGTCGAAAGCATGTTTGTCGATCAGCGGACCGACCAGCGCGTCTGTTTCAAGGGGATTACCGACGGAAACGGATTTGTAGGCTTTCTTCAATGCTGGGACGAAAGTGTCGTAGATGCTGTCGTGGACAAACAGCCGGCGAAGCGTGGTACAGCGTTGTCCGGCGGTGCCCATGGCCCCAAAGGCGATGGCGCGCAGGGCCATATCCAGATCCGCGGTCGGGCAGACAATACCGGCATTGTTTCCGCCCAGTTCCAGTATTGAGCGGGCGAACCGC
>JAHEGF010000136.1:0-4486 GCA_024645155.1 Phyllobacteriaceae bacterium
CTTTAGGGAAGAAATTCCAGCCGGGGGCGGCTTTCTTCACGTCTGCCCGAATTGAGGATTTCTTCGGCTTCGGAGAATAGCGCTTAGTCATCGCACGCTGTTTCGGTTGCGGGAACAAGTTGTTCTGTCACGCCTGTAGCCGGACAACGTTGCCGCTTGTATCAGTAATCAGCGGCACGACCGCTCCGGCAGCGAGATCGCCAAGCGCATCGATAATAGCCGCCGCGTAATGGCGTTCGATCATGTCTGCGCTGGTGTCGTGCAAGGCTGCCACAAGACGGACCGGAAGTCCGGCGCGCAACTGTCGCACGACGGACGAGTGGCGAAGTGCGTATGGCACGACATCATCTGCCAGCCCTACCTCTGCAATGATCCTGCGCCATGGCCGTGTCAGTTCGGCGGCACTGTACCAAGGGGCACGCCGGTCCCTTATCCATGTCAGTGGATTGCCGTTCGAACCCGGCACTTGAACGTGCCTCCACCTTTCCAGTAGCGGCGCATCTCCACTCCTTCCTTTTGTCGCTGGCAATAGGCTGTTGAGAACATCATTCCCAACGTGGATTGCAATGTGTGACGATCTTTTCTGTCCGCGACCCTTGCGGCTTACTGGCACCATAAGACGACAGCGCTCTCTCTGTACGTCGCCGAACATCATGCGGATAACCTGAGAAAATCGTGCGCCTGTTGCCGCAAGAACAACGATCAACCGGTACAGGTCGCCTTCCCAGTTATCTTCCCGGTCGATGGTTTCGGCAGCCGCGATGATCCGGCGGATATCGGCGTCAGGGAGCGCCTGCTTATCACGGGCAACAACAGCTTGGGCGTCTTCTGTCCTGAGCCCGTTCCTGATGACGGGAAAGATTTCTGCTGCAAACCGCGACCGATGCCGGATTGCCCCGGCATTAAGCGCGGCCTTGAAATCATTGGCGATCCGGCGAACCGTTGATCTCGCCAATTCAACGGGAAGCGAACTGCGCCATTCGTGGAGGTCATTTTCGGAAAGCTTGTGAAGCGGGGTGTCGGCAAGTTTTTCACATGACAAGACGTGCTTGGTCAGGCGAAGGAAAGCGTCCCGCTTGCGACCGTTACAGCCAAGTTGAGCCAACTCCTTTGCATCCCTCTCCTCGATGTAGCGGCGGACGACACTGCCGACTGTCGGGACTGGACCTTTGGCTGACTCGATTGCTTCCCACCTTTCGTTTGCCACATGCTTTACGGCTTTGGCCTTGGCCTGATCGAAGCTGAAACAGTTGACCCCGTCCGCCTCAATGGCGTCATCGGCGCTGCCGATGGTTTCCTGCCTGTAGGCTTGGTCGCCAAGGTACCAGCGCACCAGCCAGCGACCACCACGACTACCTTTCCGGTACCCGAGATGCACCTCTGCATCGATTCCCCGCCAATACGTGCCGACGCCGAGCTTTGAGCGGGCATGTCTGGTCGAGATAGTGGTTTCGGTCAGTGTTTTCGGCATGGCAAAATTCCGAATCGGTCAAATATCCGTCAAATATACTGCCACGACCGACGGAGAATGCAAGCGGATGATATTCCGTCAACAGATTGTTCTATAAGAACAATCAAGAATAACAACGAACACCAAAACCCTTTGAACAACGCCCTCTCACGGCGGAAACAGGGGTTCGATTCCCCTTGGGAGTACCAGTTTCATATCGTATCCACGAAGCGTCGTTGTGTAAGCGACGGCAATCATCCGAGTAGTGCGGCAAACCCTGCGGTAACGCATCCTTGCTGCGATGCGGACTGTGTACAGGTACTACCAGACTTCGCTCCCGACACCTGGGACTGCCGTTCCCCGGTCGCGCCTATTTGTCTTCGGGAACCCTTTTATCTAGGGTATGCTCTCGTTGCTCATATCCGCGGTTTCATGATGCACGGAGGACGATATGACCAGTTTTGATCTGGGGAATTATCAACGCGAAATCACCACAAGCGCAGTGTCGGCCAAGGAACATTTCGACAACGGCCTGATCTGGCTCTACGGCTTCAATCACGAAGAGGCCACCGCGTGTTTTGAAAAGGCGATTGCCGAGGACGGGAAATGCGGCATGGCGCATTGGGGTATCGCTTACGCGATCGCTCCCAATTACAATAAGCCATGGGAGTTTTTCAGTCCGGAAGAGCGGGCGGCTACACTCGAACGCGCGCATGATTCCATCAAACAGGCAAAGGCTCTGCATGACAGCCTGACGCCGTTGGAAAATGCGCTGATCGATGCTTTGGCCGATCGATTTCCCAATGATCCGGAAATCGAGGATTACGGCCCGTGGAATGACGCATTTTCCGATGCCATGCGCAAGGTCTATGCGTCTTACCGGACCGATCTTGATGTTGCCTCGATTTTTGCCGAAGCGCTCATGAACCGCACACCGTGGCAGCTTTGGGATCTGACCAACGGCGAACCGATGGAAGGCGCATCAACAACCGAAGCGCAGGCGGTGCTTGAAACCGCATTCAACGAGCTGGCGGGAGCATGGGATCATCCTGGACTGCTCCACATGTACATTCACCTCATGGAGATGTCGCCGACGCCTGAAAAGGCATTGCGGCACGGTGACCGGCTGGTGGACCTCGTCCCCGACAGCGGTCACCTTGTGCACATGGCCACGCATATTGATGTGCTTTGCGGGGAGTACCAGAATGTCGTCTGGCGTAACCAGCGGGCAGCCAGGGTTGATCGAAAATATGAAGCCCTAGCCGGCAGCGAGAACTTCTACACGCTTTACCGGATTCACAACGTACATTTCGAAGCCTACGGGGCAATGTTTCTCGGCCAGCCGGAAACAGCACTTTCAGCGTCCGAAGAGTTGATGCGGATGTTGCCGGAACCCGTCGTGCGGTTCATGCCGGAAATGTTTGAATCCTTTTACGGCAAGAAGATCCACGTGATGGTGCGATTTGGAAAATGGGACGAAATCCTGGCAGAGCCATTTCCCGCCGATGCGGAACTTTACAGTTACACCACTGCAGCAATGCGCCAGGCGCGGACAATCGCGCTTGCCAACCTCAAGCGCATCAAGGAGGCCGAAGCCGAGCGAAAGCTTGCGGTGGCTGCGCGCGAAGCTGTTCAGGAAGGACGCATGGTCTTCAACAATACCTGCGAGGACGTTCTGCAGGTTGGCGAAGCGATGATGGACGGCGAACTGGCATATAAATCGGGAAAGATTGACGAAGGGCTTGATCATTTGCGCCGTTCCGTCGAACTCGACGATACCCTGCTTTACGATGAACCGTGGGGATGGATGCAGCCGACCCGGCATGCACTGGGTGCGCTGCTGCTGGATCAAAGGAAATACGACGAGGCCGAGGCTGTTTATCGCGCCGATCTCGGGCTGGATGAAACCCTGGCCAGGGCATGCCAGCATCCGCGCAATGTGTGGAGCCTTCATGGCCTGCACGAGTGCCTTGTGCACCGCGGCGAACTTGTCGAGGCAAAACACGTCAAGCTGTTACTGGACCAGGCCGCGGCGCGAGCAACGGTTCCAATTCATGCGTCCTGCTACTGCAGGTCCAGGGCAAAGGCGGCATAGATACCGGACTGCATCGCAGGGTAGGACTGGGACCAATGCGCCATCAACGGGATGGGTTTCGGGTTCGAACAGGCCCCAAGACAGGAGACTGAAGACGTTGAGCGGGACCAGACTTACACAGATAAGGGGCCTTCATCATGTAACGTCGCTGGCAAGTGACGCCAGACAGAACAACGAATTTTTCACGAGAACCCTGGGGCTGCGGCGCGTAAAGAAGACTGTCAATTTCGACCGGCCGGAAGTCTACCATCTGTATTACGGTGACGAGACCGGTTCGGCGAGTACGGTGATGACCTATTTTCCCATTCCGGACAAAAACCGTGGCAATCCGGGCACTGGAGAGACAGGTTCGGTGTCCTTTTCTGTACCGGCCGGATCATTGGATGCGTGGCGAGAACGCCTGGACAGGCGCGGCGTCAAAAATCTTGCAACGGACGAAACCTTTGGCGAAAATCGGTTACATTTCAGCGCACCGGACGGCGACAGTTTCTACCTGGTCGAAATGGCAAAAGATCACCGTCAGCCATGGGTCGCGGTGGTGCAGGACACCATGGCAATTCATGGATTTCACTCTGTTTGCTTGAGGCTCGCCGATGGCGAGGGGACCGCGGACCTGTTGCAGCTGATGGGGTACAAGCTCGACGGGACAGAGGGATCGGTGGCGCGCTTTGCACTGGATAGCGGTTATGGAGCCAACCTTGTCGATGTTGAGGTGAATGCCGGTCTGGACGCCGCGCAACAAGGTGCGGGTTCGGTGCATCATGTGGCATTTGCCGTTGAAAACCGTGCGCGCCAGCTAGAAGTGCGCGCCGGGCTGGTGGAAGCCGGTTTCAAGGTAACCGACGTCATTGACCGCGACTATTTCTGGGCGATTTACTTCAGGTCGCCTGGCGGGGTTCTGTTTGAAGTAGCCACCTGTGAGCGGGGATTTGAACGTGACG
>JAHEGF010000136.1:4496-8857 GCA_024645155.1 Phyllobacteriaceae bacterium
ACCTTGGCGAAGCTCTGAAGTTGCCGAAACAGCACGCGCACCTGCGTGAGAGGCTTGAGAAGAGTTTGCCGGATCTTTGATCCACCAGTACCCGGTGTCTACCAGAAACCGGGAAAATCCCGGTTATTTCATAGTATTGCAGACAGGACGGCGATCCGGTCACTTAACCTATATTAAAGCACTTCACCCTAGATTGGCGACAGGACTAGGAAATTCCGGGCGGAGTATTAATAGTGCCTTGTAACGGTGAAGAAACTGCAGAACCGGCTTGCGAACGCGCCAAAGGCGCCCTCGGGGGAGATGGCAACATACAAGCCGACGCGTCTTTGGTCGCCCAAATCGTTGAGACGCTTCAAGGTGGACTGATTGCCTATGATGGCGAAGACCGCATTGTCATGTGCAATGCAGAGATGTCCAGATTGTATCCGAAACTGGCGCCGGTGATGCGTCTTGGCGGCAACCGGGCCGACATTCTGGCTTTGGCATATGATAGCGGGCAAATTACCCGTGACGATGAAACCGACGGTGGCGAAGACCGGAAAATCTGGATTACGCAACGCGAGAAGGATCGAGATTCCGAACTATCCGAGCGCACCTATCAACTGGATGACGGCCGCTGGATCCATGCACGCAATATCCGTCTTCCCAATGGCCTGTTTGTCGGACTTCGCAATGACGTAACCGAGTTGAAGCGGAATGAAGCAGAACTCATAGCTGCAAGAGAAAATTCCGACCGGCTGGTGGAAGATATCCAGGGCGTCATTGATTCCATGCGCATGGGCGTGTTGATGCTCGACCGCAATCTCAATGCCGAAATCATCAACAGGGCATTCTATGACATCTGGAGCCTTGACCCTGATGAAGCGCCGGTTGGAATCGGATTTGCCGATCTGTTGAGTACATGCCGCTCAAAAGGGTACTATGATGTCCCTGATGAGGATTGGAACGACTACGTTCAAAAACGCTGCGGAGAAGTCGCGTCGGGTGATATCGAGCCAACCGAGTTCGAGCGCGCCGACGGTTCTGCCAATATTTATGCCGTACGCACGCTGAACAACGGCAAGCGGCTGGTAACCTACTACGACATTACCGAGCAGAAACAACGGGAAGCCGCACTCGAGGAAGCCGAACAAAAAGCGGTACTTGCTGATCGCGCGAAATCTGAATTTCTTGCAAACATGAGCCACGAAATCCGCACGCCCATGAATGGCGTCCTTGGAATGTCGGAATTGCTCGCTCGCACCGAACTGGATTCCAAGCAAAAGGCTTTCACCGATATCATTGTGAAATCCGGCAATGCGCTTTTGACAATCATCAACGATATTCTCGACTTTTCAAAGATCGATGCCGGGCAGTTGACGCTTGATCCGGCGCCATTCGTGCTCAGCGAGGCAATCGAGGATGTGGCTTCACTTGTATCAACCCGGGCCAAGGAAAAGGACCTGGAGTTGATTGTTCGTGTCGAGCCGGGTCTTCCGGAATGTTTCAACGGTGATGTTGGCCGGATACGCCAGGTTGTCACAAATCTCATGGGCAACGCGGTCAAGTTTACCGAGATTGGTCATGTGCTTGTCGATGTGCGTGGCGAAGCAGTGGAAGACGGTGTCAGGCTTCACTTCGATATCACCGATACCGGAATCGGCATCCCTGCCGACATGCTCGACAATGTTTTCGAAAAGTTCAGCCAGGTTGATGCATCATCGACCCGCAAGCATGAAGGGACCGGTCTGGGATTGGCAATCACCACCCGTCTGGTCAGCCTGATGGGCGGAGAAATCGGCGTCGAAAGCGAAGAGGGGGAGGGTTCCACCTTCTGGTTCGAGATCACACTGCCGGTGGCCGGGAACCGGAGCAATCGCAAGGCTGCCCCTGTCGACGTATCCGGATCGCGCATACTGATCATTGACGATAACCCGGTAAACCGGTCGATTCTGCTTGAACAGACGGCATCGTGGAAGCTGGACAGCTGTGCCGCCGCTTCCGGCAAGGAAGGCCTGATGGTGCTTGAAAAAGCTACAGAAATCGGGCTAGGCGTCGACTGCGTCATTCTCGATTACCAGATGCCGGAAATGAACGGAGAGGATGTCGCGCTGGCAATCCGCAACAACCCCGGGATTGGCGATGTTCCCATCATCATGCTGACATCGGTCGATCAGACATTGAACAGCGCGACATTGCGGCAGCTCAATATTGAAGCGCATATGATCAAACCTGCACGTTCGTCCCAGCTTATGGAAGAGCTTGTCAAAACCATCCAGAAACACAAAAACATCAGCGGGACCCATAGCCATTCTTCCCAGCCTGCCATCTCCGGTTCTAACAACGACGAGTTCCCTGAATTCATTGATACCGATGACGAAGACTGGGACGGTCCGGCCGGTGAGCAGGAGAACGTTCTGCAACCCACCTCTCCGGATTTGGCAGCCTTTGACAGCAATGGAGACACCGCTACCGCCATCGCCGACGCCGACCCGGTGGTTGAAGTGCAGACCGGTTCCGAAGAAAACCTGGATATCCTTGTCGCTGAAGACAACGAGGTAAATCAAATGGTGTTTACCCAGATTCTCCAGGATACCGGCCGCAGCTTCAAGATTGTCGAAAACGGCAGGCTTGCAGTCGAGGCTTGGAAGAAATTGTGCCCAGGCATGATCCTGATGGATGTTTCAATGCCGGAAATGAACGGGCATGAGGCGACCGCTGCGATTCGCGAGATCGAAAAGCAGGACAGCCTTGAAAAGACGCCGATTGTCGGTGTCACCGCCCATGCGTTGAAGGGTGACAAGGAACGCTGTTTTGAAGTTGGCATGGACGATTATCTGTCGAAACCCGTGAGCCCGGACATGCTGACATCCAAGCTCGACAAATGGCTGGATGGCGGAAAAAACCAAGCGGAATCAATGGCTAGTTAGGCTGCCGGCCGCGTTGGCAAACGCCAATCTGACCAAAACTGAAAAGCAGGCACATACGATTCCGCGTGATGCGGTGTTTGCTTCGTCGCGCCGGTGTGTGACACGAGATTGTCATCTGCCTGTTACATTCCATGGCTATTGGCCTCCTGTGGCGCTGCAAATGGCGCCGGAAAGCAAATTTCATCCAGGAGAATGCCAAATGTACAAACCCCTCGTTTCGACTGCAGCGATCGCACTGGCAATGGCAGCATCGGCGGGCGCAGCAGCAGCACGCGACCAGATCCAGATTGTCGGATCGTCGACCGTGTTCCCGTTCACCACAGCGGTCGCTGAACGGTTTGGCCAGTCCGGAGACTTCAAGACGCCTGTCGTTGAGTCAACGGGAACCGGCGGTGGCATGAAACTGTTTTGCGCTGGTATTGGCGAAAATACGCCGGATCTGACGAATGCTTCGCGCGCAATCAAGGAACGGGAACTGAAAACCTGTCTGGAAAATGGCGTGACGCCGATTGAGATCAAGGTCGGGTTTGACGGAATCGTTCTTGCGAATTCGAAATCAGGCGCAGTAACAAGCATCACCAAGGACCAGATATTTGCAGCCCTTGCCAAATCGGTTCTGGTAGATGGCAAACCTGTCGCTAATCCAAATCTGATGTGGTCGGATATCGACGCGTCGCTGCCGGCTGTCAAAATCGAAGTGCTGGGTCCTCCGCCCACTTCCGGTACGCGTGATGCGTTCGTCGAGCTGGTAATGGAGAAATCCTGCCCCGAACAGTTCGAGGCTGCCGACAAGAACATGTGCAAGGAAATTCGCGAGGACGGCGCATTTATCGAAGCCGGTGAGAATGACAATTTGATCGTCCAGAAACTCGAAGCCAATCCAAATGCCTACGGAATATTCGGCTTCTCGTTTCTCGACCAGAATGCCGACAAGCTTCAGGGTGCAACCGTTAGCGGCGTCGAGCCGACATTTGAAAACATTTCAACAGGCAAATACGGCGTCTCACGATCACTCTTTGTCTATGTGAAGAAGGAACATGTTGGCGTCATTCCGGGCATCGAGGAATTCGTGGCCGAGTATGTGCAGGAATCGACCTGGGGTCCCGATGGTTATCTGGCTGACAAAGGCCTGATTCCCCTTCCAGACGATGTTCGTGCCGAACAGGCCGAAAATGCCAAGGCTCTCAAAGGCATGAGCATGTAGCCAAGGTTTGCGGTTCAGCGGGGCGTTTGGTCCCGCTGATTTTCTGCATGCGGTAGGGCCGGGAATTCAGATGATGGGCGTGGACGGTAAAACCAAACGTATGTGTCAATGATTGCCTACATTATTCTGTCAGTGGCGATCCTTGCGGCGGCAGGGTTTCAGGCTGCGCAGCGAAAGGCAATCAGGGTGGCAGACGGCCGGGAAGCGCGCCTGCATTCTCGCCCGGTTTATCACGGGCTTTTCGCGGC
>JAHEGF010000379.1:0-557 GCA_024645155.1 Phyllobacteriaceae bacterium
TGAGGAAACCATTTATGTTCATCGAGGGGATGAGGCGGTGCGGCATGTGTTTAGTGTGGCGGCCAGTCTTGATTCCATGGTGGTGGGGGAACCCCAAATCCTTGGCCAGATGAAGTCTTCGTATGCGGTTGCGGTTGCCCGGAAAAGTGCCGGGACAATATTGAACCGTCTGCTTCACAGGGCCTTTTCTGTTGCCAAACGGGTTCGCAGTGAAACGGGAATTGGTGATCATGCGGTTTCTATAAGCTATACGGCCATAGAGCTGGGGCGGAAAATATTTGGGAATCTGGAGGGGAAAAAAGTTCTTCTGGTGGGGGCCGGCGAAATGGCGGAACTCGCGGTGGAGCACCTGATTCGAAATCGAGCCGGAGACCTTTTGGTGGCCAACCGAACTTTTGAGAACGGTGTCGCACTGGCCAAACGGTTCCGGGGGGAAGCCCTCCGGTTTGAGGAGATACCTGATGCCCTGGCACGTGTGGATATCATCATCAGTTCCACCGGATCTCCGGATTTTGTTATCGTTCCCTCCCACGTCAAATCGGTAATGCGAAGCCGAC
>JAHEGF010000379.1:567-2756 GCA_024645155.1 Phyllobacteriaceae bacterium
ATATCGACGACCTGAAAGGAGTCGTTGACGAAAACATGGAAGACCGAAAACGTGAAGCGATTAAGGCCTCGCGACTTATTGATGCGGCGGTTATTCAGTTTCGGTCATGGCTTAACAGTCTTGAAGTGGTGCCAACAATTGTAGCGCTTAGAAATAAGATCGATGCGATTGCAGATGCGGAAATCCGGAGGACAGTTCAGCAACTCGGTGATCTGTCCGATTCCCAGCAGGCGGCACTTTTGCGAATGAAAGCCGCCTTGGCCAACAAGTTGTTGCATTATCCGACACACTTTCTTAAAGAGAGCGTTTCCAGCGCCGGCAAAACAGGGGATATCGATACGGTTCGGAAGCTTTTCAATTTGGACGAGGATGCTCAGGATAAATAGATAACAGGAGGATGTTGTGAAAAGAACGGCATTTCTTTTTCCCGGACAAGGATCCCAAGCAGTCGGCATGGGGAAGGATTTGTACGAGGAACTTGATTATATAAGGGAAATTTTTGACATGGCCGAGGAAGTGACTCGGATGAAACTTTCGAAACTCTGCTTCGAGGGTCCCATGTCCGAGCTTACATTGACAGTGAATCTCCAGCCCACAGTGACCCTAGTAAACCTGGCGTATCTGGCCGTTCTGGAAAAAGCGGGCCGGCGACCAGACGTTTCCGCAGGGCACAGCCTGGGTGAGTTCAGTGCACTGTGTGCCGCCGGTGCGGTTTCCGCTGAAGATACCATGCGCCTGGTATTCAAACGGGGCGAATTGATGCATCGGGAATCTACTAAACATGAGGGCGCCATGACGGCGTTGGTGGGCCTTTCTATAGAGGATGTGACACAACTCACTGCGGCGATGAGTTCCGAGGGAGTTGTGTCGGTGGCAAATCACAACACCGAAAAACAGATCGTTATCACCGGCTCACCGGAACCAGTCGGAAAGGTGGCGGCCATGGCTGCGGAAAAAGGTGCCCGGGCAATTCGCCTCAAAGTCAGCGGCGCCTGGCACAGCAAACTGATTCAGGGAGCGGAGGAAGAATTCAAGGTGTTCCTGGACACCATATCATTCCATCAGCCGGTCACTCCCGTGATTCATAATGTGACGGCGGGGACCTGCAGCGATCCGCTGGAGATAAAAACGCTCATGGCTCGCCAGCTTTGCTCCCCGGTTAAGTGGTATGACTCAGTGAAAAATCTCATTCAGCAACAAGTGACGGATTTTGTGGAAGTGGGTCCGGGAAAGGTGCTCTCGGGTCTTATAAAGAAGATCCTGCCGGCGGATTATCCTGCAAAAATACATAATGTAAACAGTTTAAAGATGTTGGAGGCGTACATTGAGGACCTCGCCTGACAACTGTTTTGACGGGGCCGAGTAACCCCCGATTTGTCGGGATTCGATCGGTTGATATTGAGGTTTACAAGATCTGCCACCTGTGATAGTCAAGATGATCTCAGACACTAAGGCCCTATAGAATATGGAATCCGGTGGGGGGGGACGATGAAAAAAAAAGACATCAATTTTTTTAAAGAATATCTTACGGATAAATTGGAAGAGTTGCTGTCCCAGGCCGATGACACCGTATCGGATATGACGGACGCCAATGACAATTTCCCTGATCCAACCGACCGAGCCTCTCTGGAGGCGGATCGCAACTTTATGCTGCGTATCCGGGATCGGGAGCATAAGCTGATAAAAAAAATACGCAGCGCGCTGGAACGGATCGATAGCGACACCTTCGGGATGTGTGAATCCTGCGGTGAGGATATCTCTATCCAGCGGCTTAAGGCGAGGCCCGTTACCACTCAATGCATCGACTGTAAAACCAAGGAAGAAGCATTGGAAAAGGCCCTCGGCATTTAAGCGGCATGTGGACATAGATCTTCACATTCATACAAACGCCTCTGACGGCAGCTTTTCTCCTCATAAGCTTCTTTCTCTTGCCCAGGATCGTCGGCTCGGCGCTATCTCCTTTACGGATCATGATACTATTGACGGGGTAAAGGCCATCGTTGGCGCTAACATATCGTCGTCGGTTCGGTTTCTCACTGGTGTTGAAATCACCGCCCAGCCACCCTTGGATTTCGACCTTTCGGACAGCCTGCATATTCTCGGATACGGGATTTCGATTGATGACGCCCAGCTTACATCCCTTCTTCTAAGGCTCAAGAAGGCGAGAGACGACCGGACACCCCTTATTA
>JAHEGF010000380.1 GCA_024645155.1 Phyllobacteriaceae bacterium
ACCTAAATTTTTTATTTGAGAAGCCGAAACATGCGACAAAGCAGAATGACTGTCCAGTCTGCTGTGATACGATGAAAATGTGCGGCAGGATAGTACTGCGCTGTTCGCGGTCAGGCAAGGGCCGCTTGGATGCGTCAGCCATCGACCGGCCCTTGGTGCCCTGTTCTTTTCGGCAGGCACCCGTCGGCAATCTATGCAACGGCGGCGCAAACCTACCGCAATATCAGAATTTAAAGGCTACAAGCCGGGTGGTTTCAATCCCGAGCAGCGTGCCTCGGCAAATGGCCAGTGTGTCCGATTTCTGCGTCAGGCTCCCTTTTCAATCCTCAAAATGCGCTATGTATTTCTGAGGTTGAAACATTCGCCTTCCGTAAACTCGAACCCATTTTCTCATTTGTGGATGGACACCAAGTGCTTATTTCGCTGCATGCGCAATTTGAGGATTGCTCTGAAAAGACAGGGAGAAAAAACATGGGACATACCAAACTGCAGACGACCATTGCCGGCAGCCTGCCCAAGCCGGCCTGGCTCTCAGAGCCGCTGAAGCTCTGGGCACCCTGGAGACTCGAGGGCGAAGCCCTGGATGAGGGTAAACGGGATGCGGTCCGCCTGGCATTGCGCGACCAGGAAACGGCCGGCATCGACATCGTCAGCGACGGCGAGCAGACCCGCCGGCATTTTGTAACCACTTTCATCGAGCATTTGGAGGGGGTCGATCTGCGGCAGCGGAAAACCATGCGCATTCGTGACCGGTATGACGCCGAGGTTCCTGTGGTCACAGGTCCGGTGTTGCGCAAAAATCCGGTTTATGTCAACGACGCGCGTTTTCTTCGCTCTGAAACCGCTTGCCAGGTAAAATTCACACTGCCCGGTCCGTTGACCATGGTCGACACGCTTTTCGACGATTATTACCGCAGCCGCGAAAAACTGACCTGGGAGTTCGCCAAGATCCTGAACCAGGAAGCGCGTGAAATCGCCGCCGCAGGCGTGGACGTGATTCAGTTTGACGAGCCGGCTTTCAACGTATTCTTTGACGAGGTTCGAGACTTCGGAGTACAGGCGCTCGAGCGGGCTGCAGAGGGCCTCGCCTGCAAAACCGCGGTTCACATATGCTACGGCTACGGCATCAAGCAGAACACCGACTGGAAAGAGGCACTGGGTTCGGAGTGGCGTCAGTACGAAAAAACCTTTCCGCTGCTCCAGGCATCCAAAATCGACCAGGTGTCGCTCGAATGCCATAACTCGAAGGTGCCCATTGCGCTTATCGAACTGCTCAAAGGCAAGGACGTTCTGGTCGGCGCCATTGACGTCACCACCAACCAGATTGAAACACCCGAAGAAGTTGCGGCAACCATCCGCAAAGCGCTCGCTTTTGTAGCGCCGGAGAAACTTTACCCATGCACCAACTGCGGTATGGTCCCGCTGGCTCGCGGAGTTGCGCTCGGCAAGCTAAAGGCGCTGGCGGCCGGCGCCGCGATCGCCAGAAGAGAGCTGCAAGAGAGTTAACCCAAAATCGAATCGCGTCCGCCGCGTTATCCGTTATCGGGCGGCCGGGTAAATCGCTGACACAGACGCACGCCGTTCATGGCATCGTTGCTCCAGGCGTCAGCACCGACGTGCCGGCATACTTTTTCATCCACCATGCCCCCTATGATGATGCGCGGAACAGGGTTAAGATCCGCTCCCGCCTTTTTCAGGACTCTGATCGTTTCCGCCATCGAGTCATAGGTGGCCGTCAGCAGACAGGACAGTGCGATGATTTGGGGCGGATCTTCTGCAGCCTGCTTGAGAAACTCGGCGGGTGCTGCGTCCTCGCCGACATCGCATACCGTAAAACCAAAGCACTGCAGAAAGGTTTTAAAGATATTCTTGCCGATGGAATGGATGTCCCCCTGAACCGTTCCCAGCAGAATTCGGCCGCTGGCATCGCCTGTGAGCCGGTCTTTGAGCACAGGCAGGATAAGATCGCTGACCTGGCGCATGATCTCCCCGGACATAATCAGTCCGGAAATAAAGTATTCCCCCCTCTCGTAACGCCGCCCCACCTCGACGATGCCCTCCCGGCATTCTTTTAAAATGTCCAGCGGGTCCTGACCCTTTGAGAGCCGCTGCTCCACAGCGGCAAGCGTGGCTTCTTCTTCCAGATCCGCCAACAGGTCTGGCAATTTCTTTTTTCGGGCTTTCATCGACAAAATCTTCTCCTCAGATTGCGTCTGTCGCACTGTCGCCGAAGAGTCCAACCGTTGCGCTGAAAAGAAATTTATCCCCCCGGCAGAGAAACACACCCCAGCTTACAGGCTGATTGGCATAGTCCAAAAAAATATGTTCCAAATGAAACGCCGGACCTGCCGGCTCGACTTGAAGCAGAGCCGCATCCGCTTCTTGCAAAACAGCCGCCGAGACCGAGAGTTTACCCCATTTGAGATCAGAGTCGCTGCCGCCGGAGAACAATCCGGCCAGGGAAGCGATTTTCATCTCGGCTTCGACCACGGGACGGCGGGGATCGTAGATCAAATATTCCCTGTGATAGATCCAGGGTTCCCCCTCTTTAGACAGCAGGCGGCGGATGTGAATGGTGCGGCTGTGCAGCGGAATATGCAGCTTTGCGGCAACCGTCTGATCGGCCTTGACAATGCTGGCTTCAAGAATCTTGATTTGGGTAGCGGCCGCTTCGGTAAACAGAGCGTGGAACTCATCCAGACCAAAGCTGACTTTGGAAAGCTGTAGCGGGCTGACAAAAGTGCCCCGCC
>JAHEGF010000137.1 GCA_024645155.1 Phyllobacteriaceae bacterium
TTGCAGGGAATTCCGGCTGAATTGCCGGACTGGCAGGTGCCATTTTCTGTGACTTCATGGCGAAATTGCACATCGCCGCTTGCAAAGACTGACAGCGAAGTTAAAACCCGCGGCCAAGGGGCTGTTTTTCCCATCGATTTTCGCCGGGGGCGTACATGAAACTGTTTGCGGGCAATTCCAACAGGGTTCTCGCCGAAGCCGTCTCCCGGTATCTCGGCATTCCACTTGGCAAGGCCAGCGTGCGACGGTTTGCCGACCAGGAAATTTTCGTGGAAATCCAGGAGAATGTGCGCGGCGAGGATGTTTTCGTCCTGCAGTCGACTTCGTATCCTGCCAACGACCATCTCATGGAATTGCTTATCATGATCGACGCATTCCGTCGTTCCTCGGCCAAGCGTATTACTGCGGTCATTCCCTATTTCGGATATGCCCGCCAGGACAGAAAGCCGTCAGCACGAACCCCGATTTCCGCCAAGCTGGTTGCCAACCTGATAACCGAAGCCGGTACCAATCGCGTTCTGACGCTTGATCTTCATGCCGGCCAGATCCAGGGATTTTTCGACATTCCAACCGACAACCTGTTTGCTGTTCCGGTCATGGCAAGAGACATCAAGTCGCACTACGAACTGTCCAACGTCATGGTTGTGTCGCCTGATGTCGGCGGTGTGGTTCGCGCCCGCTCCCTGGCAAAACGGATCGATGCCCAGCTTGCCATTGTCGACAAGCGCCGCGACCGGCCGGGCGAATCCGAAGTCATGAATGTCATAGGCGACGTGCGCGGCCGCGACTGCCTGCTGATCGACGATATCGTCGATTCCGGCGGGACATTGTGCAACGCCGCCGATGTGCTTCTCGAAAAGGGCGCAACCAGCGTAACCGCCTATATCACCCACGGTGTGCTTTCCGGTGGTGCGGTTGCCCGCGTCGAGGAGTCCCGGTTGAAGGAACTGGTCATAACGGATTCGATCCAGCCGACGACGAATGTCGCCGGGGCACGAAATATTCGCGTGCTGCCGATCGCCGACCTGATTGGCGAGGCCATATCGCGCACGGCCGGCGAGAAATCCGTTTCCAGCCTATTCGACTGAACGAAAAGCCTACAACAAGCATCTTTCAAATCGTATCGGCTGTGCTTGCGCCGCAACCGTCATTCGGTTATAGCGTCCGCCATCCGTTGCGACACCCTTGGAGGCGTGACGGACGGAGGCGGCCAGAAGGCCGCTTTCAACGTTTTCGGCCAGTGCAAGCCGGCCGCTAACATCCATACGCGAAAGGAATAACCATGAGCCAGGACACCTATGTGCTCACGGCCGATGCGCGCGATCGGGTTGGTAAGGGGTCCGCCCGGGCACTTCGTCGCGGCGGCATGATACCGGCAGTCATTTACGGCAACAACCAGCCCCCTGTTGCAATTGCGCTTCCCGGCAAGGAAGTCACCAGGAAGATCCACAGCAGTGGATTCCTGACAACCGTCGCCACGATCGAAGTCGGCAGTGAAAACTACAAGGTTCTGCCGAAGGATTTTCAGGTCGATCCGGTCTCCGACATCCCGGTCCATATCGACTTTCTGCGCATCGGTAAAAACACGGTTGTCACCGTGTCAATCGCTGTTCACTTCATCAACGAAGAGGAATCCCCCGGGCTTACCCGCGGTGGTGTTTTGAACGTTGTGCGCCACGAAATCGAGGTCACTTGCCGTGCCGATGCCATTCCCGATACGTTCGTGATCGATTTGACGGGGCTTGATATTGATGACGTCGTCCACGTTTCCGCCATCAAGTTGCCAGACGGTGTCGAACTGACAACCACGGACCGCGACTATACCGTCTGCACCGTCGCGCCGCCGACAATCTACACCGAGCCAGAGGACGAGGAAGAGGAAGTCGGCGCCGATGAGGTTCCGATCGAAGGCGAAGAGGACGGCGAAGAAACGGAAGATGAAGGAAACGGCGAGGAATAAGTCGCTACCAACCGGAAGGTTGATTTCATGCTGATCCTGGCTGGCTTGGGAAATCCGGGTCCGGACTATGCCAGTCACCGCCACAATATCGGCTTCATGGCGGCGGATGCGATTGCCCGCCGCCATGGTTTTCCGGCCTGGTCCAAAAAGTTTAACGCTGAAACCGCGCTTGGCTCGATTGCCGGCAAGAAAGTTCTCCTTGTCAAACCCCGGACCTTCATGAACCGTTCCGGACAGGCGGTCGGTGAAGCGATGCGCTTTTACAAGCTCGGCCCGCAGGCACTCACCGTGCTTTACGACGAGCTTGATCTCGCGTCGGGCAAGGTGCGCATCAAGACCGGCGGCGGTGCTGGCGGACACAATGGCATCCGCTCGCTCGACGAGCATTGCGGCAGGGACTTCCGTCGCGTGCGCATAGGCATCGGCCATCCGGGCGACAAGAACCGTGTCACCGGTCATGTCCTCGGCAATTTTGCCAAGGTCGACCGGCAATGGCTGGACCCGCTGCTCGATGCCATTGCCGACAATGCCGGTTTGCTGGTATCCGGCGACGATGCCGGCTTCATGAACAAGATCGCCCTGGCCGTCAAACCGCATCTGCCCGGTGACGGGAACAAAGATGCAAAGTCGCCATCTAAAACCGCCACCGATGGCAAGAAACCGGTGAAGGACCAGAGTCACATTCGTCAGGCTCGCCAGACTGGCCCGGCTGCCGAACCGCCCAGAAGCGGTCCCATGGCCGAAATGTTGAAGCGGCTATTCGGAAAGAACTAGCATCGCGGCACGTTATCGATCGGGTGCCGACCAATCGCTTTCCACCGTCTTCCGTCTGCTTAGGCGCAGCGCAAGGCCAACAGATACCCCAACACCGATTGCTACTGTCAAATCGACAAGAACGGTCAAGACAAGCGTCAGGAACAGAAGCAGGATATCGCTTTTCCTTCCCCGCGCATACTCACCCCATTTATGCGGTTCGGTCATGTTCCAGGCGGTTATGATGAGGAGAGCAGCAAGGGCAGGCATGGCGAGGTAGCTTGCAAGAGGAGCGGCAAGCAGCATCACAAGCAAAATGACAACTGCATGAACAAGTCCGGCCACAGGTGTCTTGCCGCCCGCCCTGATGTTTGTTGCGGTCCGCGCAATTGCACCCGTTGCAGGCAGTCCTGTAAACAGCGATGAGGCGACATTTGCGATGCCCTGAGCGGTCAGTTCGGCGTTTGGCCTGTGCTTGCCCTCAATCATCTTGTCGGCGACCATTGCCGACAATAAGGATTCAACACCTGCCAGAAAGGCAATGACGAGAGCAGACGGAAGAAGCTCAATAACTCTTGAGGTCGAATAGACGGGCAGTTGCGGCAAGGGCAACCGGCCGGGAATTTCGCCAAAGCGGGAGCCGAGTGTATCTACCGGCAATGACAAGAGCGCGACCAGGGCCGAACCAACGCCAACTGCCACGATGAGCCCGGGAATGCGTGGTGCGGTACGGCGCAAAAGGACAATCAGGATGAGAGTGACGACCGCGATGGAAAATGCCGGCAAACTAAAGGTTTCCCGCGCTTCCCAGAGTACCGGAATTTTTTCCAGGAAGCCGGCGGGATCCCTGCCGACAGCCAGGCCGAGGAAATCCTTCAACTGGCTCGTGGCAATGATGATACCGATCCCGATTGTAAAGCCGTTCACCACCGCTTCGGGAACGAAAGCGATCAGTTTGCCGGCGCGGAAATACCCTGCGACCAGCAGAATTATGCCTGCCATGAAGGTCGCTAATACGAGGCCGTCATAGCCATATTTGGCGATAACCCCGAAAACGACGACGATAAACGCGCCTGTCGGGCCACCTATCTGAACGCGACTTCCACCCAACAGCGAGATCAGGAAGCCGCCGACGATGGCAGTTACAAGCCCCTTGACCGGGTCGGCACCGGAAGCAATTGCGATCGCAAGGCTGAGTGGCAGGGCGACCATGGCCACCGTTGCTCCCGCCAGCAGGTCCGACAGGAAAATCGACCAGTTGTATGTCTGGATTGTCGTGAGAATCTTCGGTTGCCGCATTCCGGGAATATATATCCAAGTGAATGACATTTCGCTTATTTTTTATAGGTTTGGTCTGCTTTGCCACACAATCACAAATCTCGACAGCCGCTTGGCATGTCCCGCGGAGCTTGTCGCATCGGTGCAGTCAGCATTCCTTTCGGGTGCCCCCGCATTGCGTTGGCATCGAAAAAGGCACCGTAAAACGTAGTTTCGGCAAGGCGATCGATGTAAGCCAACATTGGAGTGTAGTGGATCAAATTGGCATGCTGAAGAAATTTGTCATCGCGGTCATGGCGATATTGGGGACTTACCTGGTTGCGGCATACCTGATTGCTCCGTTTTTCTGGTACGAGTTTGAAGAGCACACCTCTAATTTTTTCGATCACACCCGGATCACCCAAACGGCAGACGGTCACCCGGGAGATCCCCTCAATGTCGCTCTGATTGGAACCGAAGCCCAACTGAATGAAATCATGAAAGCAGCCGGCTGGTATGCGTCTGACCCGCTCGGCCTCAAGGACGATCTGGAGATTGCAGTTGATACCTCGGTTGACCGGCCATATGCCGGCGCTCCTGTCAGCAGGCTTTTTCTTTTCGGGCGCAAGGAGGATTTCGCATTTGAAGTTCCTGCCGGCGACAATCCCCGCGAGCGAAACCATGTGCGTTTCTGGCGAACAGACGAACTGTCTGAAAGTGGGCACCCTGTCTGGATCGGTGCAGCATCCTATGATGTTGGTGTCGGATTGAGCCATACAACGGGCCAGGTCACGCATCACATTGCAGCGGATGTGGATAGCGAGAGAAACAAGCTTTTCAAGGACTTGCAAGCAACAGGCGCGTTGTCCGGCATACACAAGGTCGTCGGCTTTCATGCTGTTTTGGAAGGTCGCAACGGTGGTGGCGATTCCTGGCATACCGACGGTGATCTTTGGGTTGGCATCATTGCGGCCAACTAGCTCGTGCACCGTCATTGCTTACGATAAATCAGTGACTTGCTGTTCGGACCTCGATTATGGTTGACCAAAACAAATGCAGTGCCTGTCACAATCCCGGCGCTGTCTGAAACGTCACCCGCCCCTTCACCAACCTTGACCTTTTTTTCCGCTTCGCCCATAGCGTCGCGAGTATTTCGAATGCGACAGGTACTCTCTCCATGGGTTTCAAATGCGGTATCGTCGGTCTGCCCAATGTCGGCAAATCGACCCTTTTCAACGCGCTGACAAGAACGGCAGCGGCACAGGCCGCCAACTATCCGTTTTGCACGATCGAACCGAACACCGGCGAGGTCGCCGTCCCCGATCCGCGCCTCAACGAGATCGCTCGCATCGCAAAATCAGCCAATACCATTCCGACGCGGATATCCTTTGTCGACATTGCCGGTCTCGTGCGCGGCGCTTCAAAGGGCGAAGGCCTCGGAAACCAGTTCCTGGCAAACATCCGCGAGGTTGATGCCATTGTTCACGTGTTGCGCTGTTTCGTGGACGACGATGTCACTCATGTCGAAGGGCGCATCGATCCTGTTGCCGATGCCGAAACCGTCGAGACCGAACTGATGCTTGCCGACCTGGAAAGCCTGGAGAGGCGGACCGACCAGATGCGGAAACGCGCGTCCGGCAAGGACAAGGAGGCACTTACGGTCCTGCCGGTGATGGAACAGGCCCTCGCACTGCTGCAGGCGGGAAAACCGGCGCGGCTTCTCCTCGCTGGAATCGCAGCCGAAGACCGCCGAATTCTTAGGGAACTCAACCTTTTGAGTTCCAAACCGGTGTTGTATGTCTGCAATGTTGCCGAGGACGACGCGGCCAGCGGCAACGAACACACCACCGCCGTCGAGGCCATGGCCGACGCACAGGCCGCCGAATGCGTCGTCATATCAGCGGCAATCGAGGCGGAAGTGGCACAACTGCCAGCCAGCGAGGCCGCCGAATATCTTGCCGCAATGGGGCTTGAGGAACCGGGTCTTGACCGCCTGATCCATGCCGGATACCGCCTGCTCGACCTGATAACCTTTTTCACGGCAGGCCCCAAGGAAGCGCGCGCATGGACCGTGCGCAAGGGCGCCAAGGCGCCGCGGGCCGCCGGTGTCATTCATACCGATTTCGAACGTGGTTTCATTCGCGCCCAGACCATCGCCTATGACGACTTTGTCGGACTTGGCGGCGAGGTTGCTGCCAAGGAAGCGGGCAAGGCCCGCGACGAAGGCAAGGAATACATCGTCCACGATGGCGACGTCATGCTCTTCAAGTTCAATACATGACCGCTTGATCGAGATCATTACGGATTTCTCCCGCTGGTTCACAATTCAAAGATGGTGGAAGCAAACGGGTCGAAACCAGTTGAACCGGCAAAGCTACAGCGTACCATAACACTGCCGCTGCTGGTGTTCTATGGCCTCGGCGTCACGGTTGGCGCGGGCATTTTCGCACTGATCGGTGAAATACTCAGCCTTGCCGGTAACAAGGCGCCTCTATCGTTCCTGCTTGCAGGCATCATTGCGGGCGCCACCGGCCTGTCCTATGCGCTGCTGGTCCGTGTATTCCCGCGCGCCGGTGGCGAGGCGGTTTTCGTCAACCGCGGTCTCGGCAGCCTTTGGGGCAAGCTGGTCGGCTACGGCGTCGTCGTCACCGGCATTATTTCCAGTGCGGTGATCGTTCTGGCCTTTGCCGGTTATGTCAATGCATTGATCGCAATTCCGGAAAGTCTGCTGGTTTGCGCTGCCATCGCCGTGCTCGCCGGCATCGCATGGTACGGGGTCCGGCAAAGCGTGATGTTTGCCGCAATTATCACCATCATGGAAATCGGCACACTGCTGGTCATCATCTATTTTGGCCTGCCGTTCTTTTCCGACACCGCAGCGGTCGCCGCTTCATTTGCTCCACCATCCTCGTATGTCGCCATGGCACCGATCGTGTCGGGCGCCGTGATCGCGTTTTTCGCATTCATCGGGTTTGAAGACATCGAGAATATGGCCGAAGAAACCGTCGATCCGGTACGCACTGCGCCTCGGGCCATCGCATGGACGCTCGGCATAACCTTGCTCCTGTATGTTGCACTGGCGGTAATTTCGGTCCTCGCACCGGGCCGCGATGCAATCGCGGGTTCTGGCGCACCGCTGGCCGTCCTGTTTGAAAACATTTCCGGAATGAGCGGCAAACCCGTCGCATCGATGGCCGGAATCGCGATGATCAACGGCATCCTGGTTCAGATGGTCATGGCATCCAGGGTCCTGTACGGCATGGCCAATGAGGGGCTTGCGCCAGGCTTTTTCGGCCATGTTGACACGACGCGCCATACGCCCGCCCGTGCCACCTGGTTTGTTGCCCTGGTTATTGTTGTACTGGCCCTGCTGTTTCCGCTGATCAAGCTTGCCGAACTGACCAGCCTGGTCACATTGTCGGTTTTTGCATTGGTCAACCTATCGCTGTTCGGGGTCGCCAGAAAAGTGCCTGAAAGCGGCATCGGGCGCTGGCAGTGGTGGGGCCTGTTTGCCGCGGGCATATGCGCCGTTCTGATTGCGTTTCAACTGGCATCGGGTGTGACCGCGGGCCACTAGGGAACGCCGCCTAACCGTGTTTGCCTTGGTCTTCAACGACAGTCATGTCCTGTTGACACATCGGCACCTGTCTGGTCACTTTGCCTGACAGTCTGCACTTTGTTGCCACCTCCCCTATCCAGTTCGATACCAGACAAAGAATTTTCGCGAACCCGCCCATGACATCCGATACAACACCTTCCGGCCCGCGATGGGCGTTCGAAGACTTCCACGCCGGCGAGGCAGTGCCGCTTGGCACAAGGACCATTACCGCCGAGGAAATCATTGATTTTGCCCAGCAGTTCGACCCTCAGCCCATGCATCTGGACGTGGAAGCCGGCGAGGCCGGCATTCTGGGCGGATTGTCCGCCTCGGGGTTCCATACCGCATCGATACTGATGCGTATGATGTGCGACACCTATCTGCTCGACTCCACTTCTCAGGGCGCGCCAGGTGTCGATTATCTGAACTGGAGAAAACCGGTCCTGGCGGGAGACACCATTACCGGTTCGACCGTGATACTGGAAACCCGCCGCTCCCGCTCGCGTCCCGGTATCGGGTTTGTCCTGGTCGAACACCTGATGAAAAACCAGAATGGCGAGATCGTATGTGAAATCCGCAACACCGGAATGTTCGGGCTGCGCAATCCGGAGGTCGGTGATGCCGATTGAAGACCTGCTGGCCCTTGGCACGACCGTCACTCTTGGGTCCCACACGTTCGGCACCGACGAGATCAAGAAATTTGCCCGCCTTTATGATCCGCAGCGTTTCCATGTTGATGAGGCGGCGGCAAGACATACGATATTTGGCAGCCTGTGTGCCTCCGGCTGGCATACGATCAGCGTTTGGATGCGCAAGAATGTCGAGTTCGGCCCGCAAGGAACACGGCTGGCGGAGGGACAGCAACAAGCATTGCGGTTCGGCCCCTCACCCGGCCTGCGCCATCTCAATTGGCTGCGTCCGGTCTATGCCGGAGAAACAATTACCTTCACCAGAACCGTCACCAATTGCCGCACGGTGCCTGACAAACCAGGATGGTATCTGGTGAAGAACCATTGCACCGCCATCAACCAGGACGGAAAAAAGGTCATGGAGTTCGACAGCGCGGTGCTCATCGGAACGTAGTCTAGTGGCCCTCAAAGGAGATCAGGGTGCGAACATTGACACCCATTTCCTCAAGTTTCGCACGCCCGCCAAGCTCCGGCAAATCGATGACAAAGCAGGCGGTGATAATAT
>JAHEGF010000381.1 GCA_024645155.1 Phyllobacteriaceae bacterium
ATCGTTTTACCCGGTCCTTCGCCGCGGACAGTCACTCCGTCCACGTCCAGTGACAATCCATCGGTCAATTCATACCGTCCGGAAGAAATCAGCACGGTGTCGCCGGGTTTTGCAAGGATCAGCGCTTCTGTCAGGCGTTCTGCAGCATCCTCGCCCGGCATTACCCGGATATCATCTGCATGCGCAATGTGGCTCCACATCACCACCAACATCACCGACAGGCCGCAGACCTTGACCAAGCTCATGGCATTCTCCCGAGAAAAACCAAGAGTTACCCGTGCGATGTTTGCTGTCAATCGGGACACAGCATCAGGCGGTCCGGGTGGCGCGCTCAGTTGGCTTTGATGCGCGATCAAAAAAACCGGCGCATATCGATGCGCCGGTTCGTTTTCGGTTTGAAACAAGCGGTCAACTCTGAGGCTGGGGTTCCATACCGCCTTCCGGTTCATCACCCTTGCGCTTTCCGCTGGACTTTTTACCGGCACTTGGCACGGCCGATCCGCGGGTCGGCGCGGAATCATCATCGCCGTCACGAGACGGTTTCTTGCCGGCAAGCAGGTCCTTGATCTCATCGCCGGAAAGTGTCTCGTACTCAAGCAGGCCCTGGGCCAGTGCGATCCAGTCCTTTTTCTTCTTGGTCAGGATCTGGCGCGCCGTCTTGTAGGCATCCTCGATCAGCCGGCGCACTTCTCCATCAATGATCTGCGCTGTCTCTTCGGAAATGTTTTTCTGCTGGGTTACCGAATGGCCGAGGAACACTTCCTGCTGGTTTTCTCCATAAGACACCTGACCAAGTTTGTCGGAAAAGCCCCACTGGGTGACCATTGCACGAGCCAGTTTCGTCGCCTGTTCAATGTCCGAAGAGGCACCTGAAGTGATGTTCTCCTTGCCGAACTTGATCTCCTCGGCAACACGCCCGCCCATCATGATGGCCAGACGCGAAACCATCCACTTGTAACTCATGGAATAGCGATCGCCTTCGGGCAATTGCATGACCATGCCGAGTGCCCGGCCACGCGGGATGATTGTCGCCTTGTGCAGCGGATCGGCTGACGGCACATTGAGTGCAAGTATGGCGTGACCGGCCTCGTGATAGGCGGTCAGCTCTTTTTCCTCCTGCGTCATCGCTGTCGAACGCCGCTCGGCGCCCATCATCACCTTGTCCTTGGCATCCTCGAATTCCGACATTGTGACAATGCGCTTGTTTCTCCGCGCTGCCAGCAATGCGGCCTCGTTGACGAGGTTCATGAGGTCTGCGCCAGAGAATCCGGGCGTCCCGCGCGCAATCACCTTGAGGTCGACATTCGGAGCCAACGGCACATTGCGCACATGGACCTTGAGTATCTTCTCACGGCCGACAACATCGGGATTGGGTACTACAACCTGACGGTCAAAACGGCCAGGCCGCATCAAAGCGGGATCAAGCACATCCGGCCGGTTGGTAGCGGCAATCAGTATGATGCTCTCGTTGGCTTCGAAACCGTCCATCTCGACCAGCAACTGGTTCAATGTCTGCTCACGTTCGTCATTACCGCCGCCAAGCCCGGCGCCGCGGTGTCGACCGACCGCATCGATTTCGTCTATGAAAATGATGCACGGCGAGTTCTTTTTCGCCTGCTCGAACATGTCACGGACGCGGCTGGCGCCGACGCCAACAAACATTTCGACGAAATCAGAACCGGAAATCGTGAAGAACGGGACTTCCGCTTCTCCGGCAATCGCTCGCGCCAGCAGCGTTTTACCGGTTCCAGGAGGTCCAACGAGCAGCACGCCGCGCGGAATCTTGCCGCCCAGCCGCTGAAATTTTTGCGGATCGCGCAGGAACTCGACGATTTCCTCCAAGTCTTCCTTGGCTTCGTCCACACCGGCAACATCTTCAAAGGTCACCCGGCCGTGTGCCTCGGTCAAAAGCTTGGCTTTCGACTTGCCGAATCCCATTGCCCTGCCCGAACCGCTCTGCATCTGGCGCATGAAGAATATCCACACGCCCAGGATCAGGATCATCGGCAACCATGAGATCAGATAACCGAATACCGAATTCGAACCGTCTGTTTCCGGCTTGGCATTGATCGTTACACCCTTTTCTTCCAGCCGCGCGACAAGACTGTCATCACCGGGAGAATAGGTCTGAAACGGTACCGAGTTGTCCGCATAGGTACCGGTAATCCGTTCACCGGAAATAACGACAGATTTGACCCTGCCGCCATCGACCGCGTCGAGAAACTCGGAATAGGCAACTTCGCGTGAAGACGTACGCTGTTGCGGCGCCTGAAATAGATTGAAAAGTGCGATCATCAGCAATCCGATGATGACCCACAGCGCCACATTGCGGTAATTTTGATTCATTGTCCGTCCTGTTGGTATTTGTCGGCCGGTCCCGTCCGTAGTCCCGACCGTTAAACCTAACATAGTAAGGCGTTGGCGAATTGCCAATAACCAGAGTGAAACTCGGTTAAGGATCCGCGGTGTTTTTGTAGCCGGCCGGCAGGGAGACAACGCCCGGCCCACCAATCAGCTGGTCAAGCGATACTGCCAAATCAAGGTCGAATGACGGCAAGAAATGCAGCCATGGCGCCAATACCGGCAAAAACACCCCGGCACGCGCTTGCATTTCAGCCGGATCATTGTCGCTATAAACTACGGGCAGGACCGATGCCGCCGCCGCCACAATCCGCTGGGGCACACTGTCCGGTACGCGATCTGGTCCAGTTGGCTGCGTTTTTCCGGCA
>JAHEGF010000138.1 GCA_024645155.1 Phyllobacteriaceae bacterium
GATGCCATCATGGCCACCGGCAGGTCCGACTACCCCAACCAGGTCAACAATGTCCTGGGTTTCCCCTATATTTTCCGCGGTGCGCTGGATGTGCGGGCAACCACAATCAACGAGGACATGAAAGTTGCGGCAGCGGAGGCACTGGCGGCACTGGCGCGCGAGGACGTACCCGACGACGTCGCCGCTGCCTATCGCGGCAACCGGCCGGTATTCGGCAAGAAATACATCATTCCGGTACCCTTTGATCCGCGCCTGATATCATCGGTACCGATAGCGGTCGCAAAAGCGGCAATGGATTCAGGCGTTGCGCGCCGCCCGATCCTTGATCTCGACGGATACAAGCGCGAACTGACCGGCCGGCGCGACCCGATTGCATCGACTTTGCAGCGGATCTACGACCGCGTGCGCCGCCAGCCAAAGCGCATCATCTTTGCCGAAGGCGAAGAGGAGCAGGTCATGCGCGCCGCTGTTTCCTACGTCAACCAGCGGCTGGGTACTGCCATACTGGTGGGGCGCGAGGAACAGATGCGCGCCAATGCGGAACGATGCGGCGTCGATCTCGACAAGCCAGGGATCGAACTGTTGAATGCACGGCTGTCGCGGCGGCGCGAAACCTACATGGAACTGCTTTATGCGCGCCTGCAACGCAAGGGTTTCCTCTACCGGGATTGCCAGCGCATCATCAACAATGACCGCAACCATTTCGGAGCCTGCATGCTGGCGGCCGGTGACGCCGACGGGATGGTGACCGGTGTTACCCGCAATTATTCGATCGTCCTGCAGGATATCCGCCGCGTCATCGACGCGCGGCCAGGGCACCGGGTCATCGGCGTGTCGCTGGCACTGTGCCGCGGGCGGACCGTGCTGGTTGCCGATACCGCTGTTCATGACATGCCGACATCGGAAGAACTGGCCGATATTGCCGAAGAGGCGGCGGGAATGGCACGACGGATGGGTTACGAACCGCGTGTGGCGATGCTTGCCTATTCAACCTTCGGCCATCCGCCCGGAGAACGCTCGGAACGGGTGCAGGAGGCGGTAAAGATTCTCGACAAGCGGCGGGTCGATTTCGAGTATGACGGCGAGATGGCCGCCGATGTCGCACTCAACGCGACATTGATGGAACAATATCCGTTCATCCGCCTTTCAGGGCCTGCCAATGTACTGGTGATGCCGGCGTTTCATTCGGCATCGATTTCGACAAAAATGCTACAGGAGCTTGGCGGATCGATGGTTATCGGACCGCTGCTGGTGGGACTGAACAAGCCGGTACAGATTGTTCCGCTCAACGCCAAGGATTCCGAAATCGTCAACATGGCAGCGATTGCCGCCTACAACGCTGGCGCCTAGGCCCGCGCCGGAGGATCCGGTTTTCAGGAAAGCCGCTCTCTATTTGACGGATCCGACAAGCGGATTGGCGCTGCCGCGGATATTGACCCAGCGGCCTGTATGGTTGCTCGCCTGGCGCTTGAGGAAATGGTATCCGGTCTTGTTCCACAACTTGATCTCGTCAGACAGGTTGTCGAGGACGAAATCACCCTTGTCGGTGCGGACGGTCAAGATCGCATGTCCTTCACCATCAGGCTTGCGCACCACCGTTATCAGCAGGTTGGACAGTGAAACGCCGCTGCGCATCAGCAACCTGCGTTTTTGCAGCACATAGTCCTCGCAATCGCCCATAGTCGTGGGATAGGACCACACTTCTTCCTTGCCGTGCAGGTCGATATCGTTGATCGGGCGAATATCACGATTGGTACCGACATTGACGATCTGCATTTGCTGCCACAATGCGCGGGTCAGCCTGACCGGGCCATGATCGCTCGGTCTGACAAGACATTCGGCGGGCATACGGTAGCAAAATTCGTAATGGCCTATCGGCTGGGACGTCAAACCACCAATGGACATGGAATTGGCAGCGAGCGCGGGGGCCGCATGAAACATGATCGCCGCAGCGGCAAATGCGCCGGCAGCAAACACCTTCGCTGCCTGTTTCCTGCTTTCGCAGATCATTAATGACGCCTCCCACGCAGCATCTTCTTGTTAACCGAATGTTAACGATGAATCGCAGGCGGCGTCAATCAGGCCGGCCGGAAGATGATCCTTATGGTTACCGCGGCCCCATGCCAGCCGGAATCAGGCTTTTCCGCCGGCAATCAACGCCGGTTTGAGTGGCGAAGTCGCCGTCTTGCGGTGACGGATAATGAAATCGACGATGCGCGGGGCAATTTCCGCGCGGAAACGCGACCCGTTGAAGACGCCGTAATGCCCGACCTTGGGCTGAACAAAATGCTCGCGCATGTGCTCGGGAATGCGGGTGCACAATGTGTGGGCCGCTTCGGTCTGTCCGACACCGGAAATATCGTCGTTTTCGCCTTCCACGGTCAGTAACGCGACGTTGGTAATGGCCGAGGGATCCACCGGCTCGTCTCGATGCATCATTTTGCCTTTCGGCAATGCGTGTTCGACAAAGACGGTTTCCACGGTCTGCAGATAAAACTCCGCGGTGAGATCCATGACGGCCAGGTATTCGTCGTAGAACTCGCGGTGCTTGAATGCCGAGTCGCCGTCGTCCTTGACCAGATGCAGGTAATATTCCTTGTGGGCAATCATGTGACGATCGAGGTTCATGCTCATGAAGCCTGACAATTGCAGGAATCCCGGATAGACCTCGCGCATGAAGCCGGCATGGGGAAACGGCACACGCATGATGACATTCGACTTGAACCAGTCGATATCCTTCTGTTCGGCCATTGTATTGACGGCGGTGGGGTTGATGCGGGTGTCGATCGGTCCGCCCATCAGCGTCATGCTGGCCGGTGCGAGTGCGTCGCCGCGTGCCTCCATCACCGATACTGCCGCCAATACCGGCACGGATGGCTGGCAAACCGCGATCACATGGGTGTCCGGTCCCAATACATGGAACATGTCGATCAGATAGTCGATGTAGTCGTCGAGATCGAAACCGCCATCGGAGACCGGCACTGTACGCGCATCGATCCAGTCGGTGATGTAGACGTCGGCATGCGGCAACATGGCCTCGACAGTGCCTCGCAGCAATGTCGCGTAATGGCCGGACATCGGAGCCACCAGCAGGATTTTGGGATCTGAAGACCGGGCCTGCTGCGTGGCGCGATTGAAGTGGAGCAGGTTGCAAAAAGGCCGTGACCAGACAATTTCCTCGGTTACATCAACGGTCTTGCCGTTGATCTCGGTGGTGTCGAGATCGAATGCCGGTTTGGCATAGCGCCTGGTGCTGCGTTCAAACAATTCGGCAACTGCGGCGATCGAGCGGCCAAAGGCGGTATGGGAAAAAGGATTGAGCGGATTGGTGTAGTATAGGCGGGTGGTTTCGGCAAGTGCGCGGTATGGCTGCAAGACCGCGTGATTCATTTCGTAGATCTGATAAAACATGCACTGCCCCCGATGCGACGGCAGAATGCGAATCCGCGCGCCTTGTTGCTATGCAGCAAAACTAGCATTTTTTTGTTGCATTGCAATAAGCACAATGGAGCAGTTGCTTTTACCGGCGACTTCGGCAAACCCGTTTGCCCGTCAGGCTGCGCCCTCGACAATGACAAGTTCGCCATCGGCAACGGTGATACGGATGGCTCGTGCCGCCTGATAATCCGGCGAATTGTAGCAATCCAGCGCGGCCTGGACCGAGGGAAACTCGACAACAACGTTGCGTGCCCGCCCCGCGCCTTCAAGCGCGTGGTACTCGCCGCCACGGGCGAGAAACCTGGCGCCGAACTTCTCGAATGCCGGTTTTGCAGTTGCCACATAATCCTTGTAGCGTTCGGGATCGCGGATATCGATCCGCGCTATCCAGTATCCCTTTGCCATTCGTTCACTCCCCTGGTTTGCGTTGACTGACCTGGCCCCAAACCCATCACCGGGCCGGGGCGGATATTTCGGCAATGATCGCGGCGGCGGCGGCTACCGGGTCATCAGCTTTTACCACCGGCCTGCCGACCACCAGGTGGCTGGCTCCGGCACGGATGGCATCTGCCGGCGTAACCACGCGTTTCTGATCGCCCCTTTCTGATCCGCTCGGGCGGATGCCGGGAGTGACGATCGCCATGCCTGCGCCGGCGATCTTGCGTACATTGGCCGCCTCCATTGCCGAACAAACGATGCCGCCCATGCCCGCGTCACGGGCCTGTGCGGCGCGCATCGCCACCAAACCGGCGGCATCGCGGCCATACCCGGCATCCAGCAGGTCACCGTCATCCATCGATGTCAGGACTGTCACGGCAAGCAGGCACAGATCGGATCCCCGCGCCGCCGCAACGGCAGCGGTCATCGCTTTCGGATAGGCATGCACGGTCAGCATGGACACACCCATCCTGGCGATATTTTCAACTCCCTTGGCAATCGTATTGTCAATATCAAGAAGCTTCATATCAAGAAAGATGTTCTTGCCGGACGCCGCCAGGTCGCGGGCAAATTCCAGCCCGCCCGCAAAAACCAGCTGGTAGCCGATCTTGTAGAACGAAACAGAATCCCCAAGGCGCTCGACGAGGCTTTCAGCCTCGTTAAGCGCTGGCACGTCCAGTGCCACAATCAGACGCGGGTCAGCACTCATGCCTGTAACTCACTTCCACCTCATATCCTGCGCGACAGCAGCTTGGCGTGTTCAAGCAGCGTCTTGCAGGTTCTTTCCATTGTTGCGCGTGTCCGTTCGTTCACCAATTCACCGTTGTCGTCAAATGCCGTTTTGGCATTGCTGACGGAGCATTGCGGCGTGATGACCTCGAGGCCTATGCCCATGCAAACCGGGCGAAGGTGATTGAGCGCGCGCATGCCGCCAAATGCGCCGGTGGACGAGGAGCACAGCGCGGCCACCTTGCCGTCAAAGGGCTTGAGGGGGCGCCCGGAACTGTCCTTCAGGTTCCGGCTCAACCAGTCGAGCGTGTTTTTCAGCAATGGCGGGATCGAGGCATTGTATTCCGGCGTGGCAATCAGGATTCCGTCATGGATATCAATGATTTTTGCGAGGCGCATGACGTTTGCAGGTATTCCCTGGTCACGCTCAAGATCCTCGTTCATCAAAGGCAGCGGGTAGTCGAGGAGTGACAGTTGCGTAACCTCGCCGCCGAGGATCGCCAGCATTTTCACGGCGGCACCGGCGGTCTTGCCGCTATAGGCACCCGAACGGGTGGAGCCGGCAAAAACAACAATTCTGGGGATAACACTCATCGGCCTAATTCCGGGTTATTTTCGGTGCCGGCAAGACACGTCACGTCAGACCTATCGTATTTCAGCCGCTTGTTCCACGCCGGTATAGCCACAATTGTGCCGGCGGGAAATTGCGAACGACAAAATCAAAATGCTTGACAATATAATTTCCCCTGCCGGGCGGCACCGGTGAAAGCGGACCGTAGGTTATCTGCATTACCGGGCGGCCGGCGGGGATGCGCTCAAGAAGGTCATTGATAAAGGCAATGCGCATTGCGGTTGGAAAACTCAGCAGCGGAACCGCCGAAATCGCACAGTCGAATGTCAATGCACCATTGGCACCGAGCGTTTTGTCGAGGTCAAACGCGTCGCCATGGATGATATTGACGTCCGGAAAATCGGCAATCAGATGCTGGACGAAGTCCTCGGAATACTCGATCGAATACAGATTTTGCGGCTCGACACCGCGTTCCAATATCGCACGGGTGATCACACCGGTGCCGGGCCCCAGTTCGAGAACCGGCAACCCGGAATGCGGAGCAACGACGGATGCCATGCGCCTTGCCGTTACTCCGCTTGTCGGCAAAACCGACCCGACGGCTTTCGGCCCGTCGATCCAGCCTTTGAAAAAACGCAGCTCCTCGTCAAATTTCCGTGCGAGTTTCTTGCCCAGATTGTCCAATAGAGTGTCCCTCGATCAACTGAGTGCGCTACATGCGCATTATTGTGACCAATATCACGGCAGAAAAAAGGGGCTGGTTGTTTTCCCTTCTCAAATTTCCTTAAAAAAATGCTTACCCGTGGTCAACTATTCGCCAAGGGATTCAAAGAAATCTTTCATGCGCGAAAAAAAGCCACTGGTTTCCGGGCTGTTTTCCTTTGACGACAAGCCTTCAAATTCCTCAAGCAACTCGCGTTGCCGCTTGGTGAGCTTCTGCGGTGTTTCCACGGATATCTGGATGTAAAGGTCACCGTGACCTGGCTGGCGCAGTATAGACATGCCCTTGCCCCTGAGGCGGAACTGGCGGCCGTTCTGGGTGCCTTCGGGTACCTTTACGCGGGTCTGGGTGCCGTCAAGCGAGGCTACCTCGAACGAACCGCCAAGCGCTGCGGTGGTCATCGATACCGGTACGGAGCAGTAGAGGTCCGAACCGTCGCGCTGGAAGAATTCATGCGGACGAACGGACAGAAAAATATAGAGATCGCCGGGGGTGCCGCCACGGGCACCGGCCTCGCCCTCGCCGGCCAGGCGTATGCGCGTGCCGTCTTCGATGCCGGCCGGAATATTGACCGACAGCGAGCGCTCCTCATTCAGGCGTCCGGCGCCAGAACAATTCGGGCATGGATCGGTAATGATTTCGCCCCGGCCCTGGCATTGCGGGCAAGTCCGTTCAATGGAAAAAAAACCCTGCGCCGCACGCACCCGGCCGGAGCCGGAGCAGGTCGGGCATTGTGACGGGGCCGAACCCTTCTTGGCACCTGTCGAACCGCATTCCTCACAGGCCACCGAAGTCGGGACCCTGATCTGGGCGGTCTTGCCGGCATAAGCCTCCTCGAGAGAGACTTCCATGTTGTAGCGCAGATCGGAACCGCGTTCGCGGCCGCCTGACCGTCTTTGGCGGCCACCCATCATCTCACCGAAGATGTCCTCGAAAATGTCGGCAAAGCCGGCACCACCAGCCGCGCCAAACCCGCCACCACCCATGCCGCCGTTTTCAAAGGCCGCATGGCCGAAACGGTCGTAGGCCGCCCGCTTCTGCGGGTCCTTCAGCGTTTCGTAGGCTTCGCCGATTTCCTTGAACCTGCGCTCGGCTGCATCATCACCGGGGTTCTTGTCGGGATGAAATTTCATCGCGAGCTTGCGATAGGCGCTCTTCAGGGCTGCCTGATCGGCTCCCTTGGCGACACCCAGCGTTTCATAAAAATCAGCCTTTGCCATGATCGCGCAGCCCCCTCAAGGCAAATCCCTGCGGATATTTTCTCCGCAGGGATCCGTTTCAGACATGCCGTCAGGCTGATTTCTTTTCGTCATCGTCATCGTCGATTTCCTCGAAATCGGCGTCAACGACATCATCGTTCTCCTTGGCCGCATCGCTGGCCGCATCGGCTTCCGCTGCTTCGGCCTGTTGTGCCTCGTACATGGCCTGGCCAAGCTTCATCGATGCTTCGGCAAGCGTCTGTGATTTGGCGGTAATGTCTGCGGCATCGGGCTCGTCACCCTCAAGAGCGGCTTTCAGGTCGGCGATTGCGTCCTCGATGGCCTTGCGGTCCTCCTCGGTTACCTTGTCGCCATATTCGGAAAGCGATTTCTCCGAAGAATGCACGAGCGCCTCGGCCTGGTTCTTGGCTTCAACGGTTTCGCGGCGCTTCTTGTCGGTTTCCGCATTGGTCTCGGCATCCTTGACCATCTTCTCGATATCCGCGTCGCTCAGCCCGCCAGAGGCCTGGATGCGGATCTGGTGTTCCTTGCCGGTTCCCTTGTCCTTGGCAGAAACATTGACGATACCGTTGGCGTCGATGTCGAAAGTGACCTCGATCTGCGGTACACCGCGCGGCGCCGGCGGAATGCCGACCAGGTCGAACTGGCCAAGCAGCTTGTTGTCGGCCGCCATTTCACGTTCACCCTGGAAGACCCGGATCGTCACGGCATTCTGGTTGTCTTCAGCCGTTGAGAAAGTCTGGCTCTTCTTGGTAGGGATCGTGGTGTTGCGATCGATCAGACGGGTGAAAACGCCGCCCAGCGTCTCGATACCCAACGACAGCGGCGTGACATCAAGCAGCAATACGTCCTTGACATCGCCCTGCAGGACGCCGGCCTGGATCGCGGCACCCATGGCCACGACTTCGTCCGGGTTGACACCCTTGTTGGGCTCCTTGCCGAAAAACTGTTTGACGACTTCCTGGATCTTCGGCATGCGGGTCATGCCGCCGACCAGAACCACTTCGTCGATTTCGGCCGCTTTCAGACCGGCATCTTTCAGTGCCGCCTTGCACGGATTGATGGTCCGCTGGATGAGGTCGTCAACCAACGATTCGAATTTTGCCCGGGTCAACTTCATGGTCAGATGCTTGGGACCGGATTTGTCAGCGGTGATGAATGGCAGGTTGATCTCGGTCTGTGACGAAGAAGACAGCTCGATTTTCGCCTTTTCGGCAGCTTCCTTCAGACGCTGAAGCGCAAGCTTGTCGTCCTTCAGGTCGATACCCTGCTCTTTCTTGAATTCCGCGGCGAGATATTCAACGAGGCGCATATCGAAATCCTCACCGCCAAGGAACGTGTCGCCATTGGTGGATTTGACCTCGAAGACGCCATCGCCGATTTCAAGAATGGAAACATCAAACGTACCGCCGCCAAGATCGAATACGGCAATCGTCTTGCCTTCCTTCTTGTCGAGGCCATAGGCAAGTGCAGCCGCAGTCGGTTCGTTGATGATGCGCAATACCTCAAGACCGGCAATCTTGCCGGCGTCCTTGGTGGCCTGACGCTGGGCGTCATTGAAATAGGCCGGGACGGTTATGACCGCCTTGTCGACGCTCTCACCAAGATAGGCCTCTGC
>JAHEGF010000139.1 GCA_024645155.1 Phyllobacteriaceae bacterium
GATGCCGGTCATAACATCGGGCAATACCAATGCGCCGGTCATCATGATTGGCGAAAAAGCTTCAGACATGATCCTTCAGGACGCGCGATGAACCACCGTTTTCGCCAAGAGGCCGCCTAGATGCTCGATAATGCATTCGATTTGGGGTCCATCATCATAGCCGACATTGTGCTGTCCGGCGACAATGCCCTGATCATTGGAATGGTGGCGGCTTCGCTCGCGCCCGAGCTGCGCCGCAAGGCGATCGTCTACGGCATGGTCGCTGCAGCCCTGCTGCGCATCGTGTTTGCCATCATAGCCACAAAGCTGCTCGGCATTCCGGGTCTGCTGCTCGTCGGCGCGATCCTGCTGTTTTGGGTTTGCTGGCGGCTGTTCCTCGAGATCCGCGAAAACCTGGATGAAGATGCCGCCTACCGGCTTGAAACGGCTGAGGATCCGACCGAGGGCTATACCGGCAAACCGCGCCGCACCGTTGGACAGGCGCTCGTGTCAATCACCATAGCCGACGTATCGATGTCGATCGACAACGTTCTGGCCGTAGCCGCTATCGCCGACGGCAATGAACGCATGCTGATTTTCGGGTTGGGCCTGGCAATCGTGCTGATGGCATTTGCCGCCACCATGATAATGAAACTGCTTGCCCGCTATCCATGGATATCCTGGCTCGGGCTGCTCGTGCTGACCTACGTTGCAGCCGAAATGTTCTATCGCGGGATCTACGATCCGCGGACCGGCATACTCGCCTTCGCATCCGCAATGAGTGGAGGTTGAACGACGGTTGAAAATTCCCGGAATATGGCTGCTGGATCGCCTTCGACAGCTGACCGAGGGAAGAAGAATACGAAGGCATGAGGAAAAGGGAGGATAGAAATGTCCATTCTCAAGAAGCTGACTACCGGTATCGCAGCAGCAGCGGTAAGCGTTGCGTTCATGGCGATGCCACAAACGGCTAACGCCGAAACGAAAATACGCGTCCAATCGGTTATTCCGGCAACTGCAGACGAAATCGTCATGCTCAAGGACTTTGCCGAGGACGTAAAGGCACTTACCGATGGTGAGGTCGTGATCGAAGTCCTGCCGGCCGGCGCGGTTGTCGGGGTGCAGGAAACACTTGATGCTGTCGATTCCGGCCTGCTTGAAGGCGGGTTTGCATGGACGCATTACTGGTCCGGAAAACATCCCGCAGCCATGCTGTTCGGCTCACCGGTTGCCGGTGCAGGCGTCGGCATGGACAACATCGCGTTCATGTCGTGGTTCCTCGTCGGTGGCGGCAAGGAACTCTATGACCAGTTGTGGAAGGAAATGGGCGTCAACGTGAAGGGCTTCATGTTGCAGCCTGTCGGCCCTGAAGCGCTTGGCTGGTTCAAGGAGCCGATCAATTCCATGGACGATTTCCGCAAGTATCGGTTCCGCACACCTCCGGGCATCCCCGGCCAGACCTACAAGGATATCGGCGTTGCTTCGGTTGCCATGGGCGGCGGTGATATTTTGCCGGCCCTTGAAAAGGGCACGATCGACGCTGCCGAGTGGTGCTGTCCGAAGCCGGACAGGGTTTTCGGTTTCCAGAAAGTCCTCAAGCATTACTATCTGCAAGGCTTGCATCAGGTCGTCGTCAATGCCGATCTCTATATCAACGGCGATGTCTACAACTCCCTGACGCCGCTTCAGCAGAAGGCCATCGAAGTTGCTGCGAATGCATCACTGATGAAATCTATGGCATACCGCATCAACGAAAACGGCATTGCGCTTGACAAGCTCGTCAACGAGGATGGCGTCATTCTGCATGACACCCCGGCGGATTATTTCTCGGAGTACATGAATGCAGCCAACAAGGCGCTTGAGAAGAACGCTGAGGAAAACGCATTCTTCAAGACTGTCTGGGATAGCCAGAAGGCATTTGCCAAAACAGCTATTCCGTTCTGGGCCGGTGCTCAGACTTCGAATGCAAACCTCGGCCGGGCCTATGCTGACCAGCTGATGAAAAAATAACAACACCGGCCCGCCCGCTACATCGGGCGGGCCAAACCTTACATGGCCTTGTGGCCGTTGAGATCCGGAAGAGGAGCCGGATCACCGGGAGGGAAAAATGGCAGAACCCAAAGACAATGCACTAGAGATCGGTGACGAACTGCTCGCCGAACGCCGCGGCGGACCCGATGCGCAACTGCCCGATGACATGCATCCGATGGCAAAGCGTATCATTCACAATATCGACACGATGAATGACTGGGTTGGCAAGCTGGTTTGCCTGATGGTCGTGCCGATTATCTTCGCGATGGTCTATGAGGTTATCGCCCGCAAATTCTTCGTCGCACCGACACTTTGGTCGTTTGACGTTTCACGCATGCTCTACGGCATGTCTTTCATGCTGGGTGCCGGCTACGGGCTGATGCGCGGTCTGCACATCCGAGCCGATTTCATTTACCGCGGATTTAGCGAAAGAACACAAGGCCGCGTCGACCTGATCCTCTATGTGGTCCTGTTCATGCCATCGATGATGTTCCTGCTCTATGCCGGTTACGAGTTTGCCCTCAAATCAATCCTTCAGGGAGAACGGGCCGGTGACAGTACCTGGGCCCCGATCGTCTGGCCGGTCAAATCGGCGCTGGCGATCGGAGTGTTTTTCCTGCTTGTCCAGGGAATCTCTGAAATCTGCAAATCCTGGTATGCGGCAACCCGCGGAAAGTGGCCTGTGTGATGTTTGCTTTTTCAAATGAAATCATCGGGATCCTGATGATTTGCGCGATGCTGTTCGCGATCTTCGTCGGATTTCCCATTTCCTTTACGCTGATATTCCTTGGCATCGTTTTCGGTGCGTGGGGTTTCGGCATCAAACTCACCATCTTCCTGATGACCCTGCAGTTTTACGGTTCAATGATGGAGCAGACGCTCGCCGCCGTTCCGCTGTTTGTTTTCATGGGTTTCATGATGGAAAAAGCCGGTCTGATGGAGCGATTATTCAGCGCCATACAGCTCATGCTCGCGCGCATGAAAGGGTCCTTGTATGTCGCCGTGCTATTTGTTTCGGTGATATTCGGCGCGGCGACCGGCATCGTTGGCGCATCGGTGACCATACTGGGCATCATGGCTGCGACCACCATGAACCGGTCCGGCTATGACGTCAGGCTTGCCGCGGGCACGATCACGGCAGGCGGCACGCTTGGGATTCTCATCCCGCCGTCGATCATGCTCGTTGTCATGGGGCCGGTGCTGGAAATACCCGTCACCGACCTGTTTGCCGCGGCGATCATTCCGGGCATATTGATGGCGGTGCTCTATCTTGTTTATTCGGTAGGCCGCTGCTGGATCAATCCGGAACTGGGACCGCCGCTTCCCGAGGAAATGATTCCCGAAGACCGGTCCCATGTCTGGCGCGAGTTTTTGGCCGGGCTGGTCCCGCCAACGGTGCTGATTGCCTTCGCGATGGGTTCGATCCTGTCGGGATGGGCGACGCCTACCGAAGGCGCCGGGATGGGTGCGTTCGGCTCCATATTGCTGACGATCGGATATCGCAAGTTCAGCTGGCAACAGACCTATGACGCATTGATCAAGACGTTGGAGATATCAGTGCTGATCCTGTTCCTGGTCGCCGCGTCAAACTTTTATGGCGCCGTGTTCTCACGCCTCGGCACACCGACAATGATCACGGAGTTGCTGCTATCGGTCGATTTCGGGCCGAGCATGGTCGTCATCATGATCCTCGCATTGGTGTTTATCCTCGGCTGGCCGCTGGAATGGGTTCCGATCGTCCTGATCATCCTGCCGATCCTCCAGCCGGTGTTGATCGAGTTGAATGTCAACATGGTCTGGTTTGCTATCCTCGTGGCCGTCTGTCTGCAAACCGCATGGCTCAGTCCGCCGGTTGCGCTTTCAGCGTACTTCCTGAAGGGCGTCGTTCCCGAATGGGACCTGAAAGACATCTACTACGGCATGATGCAGTTCATGGTCATCCAGATTGTCGGACTGGGAATAGTGTTTCTCTTTCCGGAAATCGCACTGTGGCTACCGCGATATCTGTATGGCGGTTAAAGAGAGGCAGAAATGGCAGAATATCTGAAAAAGGCGCCGAAAACCGCCACGGGTGATTCCGGCGAGACCCGCCGCAAGGTGCAGTCGATCCTCGATGAAATCGAAAGCGGGCGCGAAGAATCCGCAAAACGATACGCTGCCGAGTTTGACCGCTATGGCGGCAACATTGTCGTGACGCCGGAGGAGATTGCGGCTGCGTCCAGATTGGTGCCGCAAAAACTGAAGGACGATATCCGCTTTGCCCATGACAATGTACGGCGGTTTGCCGAACGGCAAATGGCAAGCCTGACCGACATGGAGTACGAGATCCTGCCCGGTTTCCGGGCCGGTCAGAAAGCCATTCCGTGCCATTCCGCCGGGTGCTACGTGCCCGGCGGCCGCTACAGCCACATCGCATCGGCAATCATGACAGTCACCACCGCCAAGGTCGCCGGTTGCGGTCATATTGCGGTGAGTTCGCCGCCCCGTCCCGATATCGGCATCAACCCGGCAATTGTCTACACGGCGGACATTTGCGGCGCCGACCGCATTTTGGCAATGGGCGGCGTACAGGGTGTCGCATCGATGGCATTCGGCCTGTTCGATTTGCCATCCGCAGACATCATCGTCGGCCCGGGCAACCAGTTCGTCGCCGAGGCCAAGCGCATCCTCTTCGGGCGTGTTGGTATCGACATGTTTGCCGGTCCCACCGACAGCCTGATCCTCGCTGACAACACCGCCGACGCTGCCATTGTGGCAGCCGACCTCGTCGGTCAGGCCGAACACGGCTACAATTCCCCTGTATGGCTGGTTACCGATGACCGCGACCTTGCGGGCAGCGTGATGGATCTCGTGCCTGGGCTTATTGACGATCTGCCTGAGACAAACAGGGACAACGCGACGGCGGCATGGCGCGACTACGCTGAGGTCATTTTGTGCTCCACACGCGAGGAAATGGCGGCGACCTCAGACGCCTACGCACCCGAGCATCTGACCGTTCAGGCGACTGATCTCGACTGGTGGAAAAACCGTCTGAGCTGCTACGGCTCGCTGTTTTTGGGCGAGGAAACCACTGTAGCCTACGGCGACAAGGCGTCCGGTACCAATCACGTTTTGCCGACATCAGGCGCCGCCCGCTATACCGGCGGGCTGTCGGTTCACAAGTTCCTAAAGATTGTCACATGGCAACAGGCGACCCGCGAGGGGTCGAAGCCTGTCGCAATCGCAACCGCTCGCATTTCCAGGCTTGAAGGTATGGAGGCGCACGCGCGAACGGCTGATATTCGCCTGCGAAAATATTTTCCGCGTGAAAACTTCGACCTCAGTGCTGCTGGAGACGAGTGATTGCCATCCTTTGCCTGTGATCTTTCTGGAAAGATTGCGTGCGTAACCGGCGCCAGCAGCGGGCTTGGCCGAAAATCGGCCTCCGTGCTTGCCGATGCGGGCGCCCGGGTCGTCGGCATCGCCAGGCGCCAGGACCAGCTTGACGCCTGGCAATCGGAGACGCCGGGCAACACCGCAACCGTTGCGGCCGACCTGTCGGATCGTTCGCAACTGCCGGCAACGATTCTCCGCCTGGCGGAGCCGTTCGGACCGCCCGACATCCTGGTCAATGCGGCGGGGATCAACACCCGCCAGCCAGCCGATGATGTCACTGCCGACGGGTGGGACCAGACCATTGACCTGAATTTGCGCGTCCCCTTCTTTCTCGCCCAGGCGCTGGTCGGCCAGATGCGCAAAAAGGGTTGGGGCCGTATTGTCAATTTCGCCTCGCTGCAGAGCCGCCGTGCTTTTGCCGGAGGCATCGCCTATGGCGCCTCGAAGGGTGGTGTCGAGCAGCTGACGCGCGCCATGGCCGAAGCCTGGTCCGCCGACGGCATCAACGCCAATGCGCTGGCACCGGGTTTTTTTCCGACCGAGCTTACCGGGCCGGTATTCAGCGATATCGAACGCAGTGACGCGCTTGCCCGGCAAACCTGTATCGGGCGCAACGGCACCATGGACGACATTGCCGGTCCGCTGCTGTTCTTCTGCTCGGACGCATCGGCCTATGTCACCGGCCAGGTCCTGTTTGTAGACGGAGGGTTCACCGCCAAATGAAGGCTCTTGTCTATCTCGGTCCCGAACAGCTGGAAATCCGCGATGTTGCCGAACCCCCCGGCCGGTCCGGCCATTCGGTGGTGCAGATCGCCTCGTCGGGGATCTGCGGCTCGGACATGCATGCCTATCTCGGCCACGACGAACGCCGCCCCGCCCCGCTGATCCTCGGCCATGAGGCATCAGGGATCGTGCGGTCCGGCGGCAAGCCCGGACGCCGGGTCACGATCAATCCGCTGGTGACTTGCGGGCGTTGCGCGGCCTGCACACAGGGCCGGAACAATCTTTGCGTCAACCGGCAGATCATTTCCATGCCGCCGCGTGAGGGGGCATTTGCCGAGATGGTTGCCATCCCCGATGAAAACCTGGTTACCGTTCCCGATGATGTGTCTTTCGACAGGGCGGCTCTTGCCGAGCCGCTTGCCTGCGGCTGGCACGCGGTCCGTCTTGCCGGCGCGGCCTTGGCTGTTCCGTTGGCAAAAGCGGACTGCCTGGTGATCGGTGGCGGCGCCATCGGACTGGGTGCCGCGCTGGTTCTTGTTTCGCACGGCGCCCGCTCGGTTCGCGTCGCCGAAACCAATGCGGCGCGTCGCAAGACATTGCACGGACTGGATATCTTTGATGTTGCCGATCCCTCCGCCACGCCGATCAGGGACGTGGACCTGGTGGTCGATGCCGTAGGATTTGTCGCAACCCGTGCCGAGGCATGCCGAGCGGTCAGGCCCGGAGGGGTAATTGTTCACATCGGGCTCGGCCAATCGGAGGGCGGCCTCGATGTCCGGCGCATGACGCTGCAGGAAATCACGTTTATCGGTACCTACACCTATACGCCGCAGGATTTCCGCGACACGGCGCAGGCCATGTTTGACGGCAAGCTCGGATCGCTTGACTGGATGGATGTAAGGCCCTTGAGCGAAGGCGCCGCAGCCTTTGCCGATATCCGCAGCGGCCGGGCCGCCGCCCCGAAGATCATCCTGAAGCCGTAAAGGGATTACCGTGCCGGTTGTTCCGACCTTGTTCGGTTGCGCAGATGCCTGACTTCAATGAGGCACAGTGCCAGAAATACGGCGAGGTACACCATCAGCCACAAGGCGGCCTCCGGCGAGAACTTTCCGTAGAGGCCGAACCGGATGGCCTCGGTCGCCTGGGTAAACGGGTTCCAGGAGCAGATGTCGCGCAGCAGCGGTGAGCTTTCCGCCATTTTCCACAATGGATATAGCGCCGTTGACAGAAAGAACATCGGGAACACCACGAAGTTCATGATGCCGGCAAAATTCTCCAGGCTTTTGATGTTGGCCGACAGCACCAGCCCGATCGCACCAAGCATCAGGCCGGAGACCAGCAACGCAGGCAGAACAGCAACGTAACCGACGGCCGGGAACCGGATGCCGTAGAGCGCGGCAACAGCCAGGAAGGCATAGACCTGCAGGATCGACACCGAAACCCCTGCCAGAAGCTTGGAAATCAGCAACCACCAGCGCGGAAACGGTGACGTCATCAACAGCCGCATTGCCCCCATTTCCCGATCGTAGACCAGGGCCAGGCTGGACTGCATGGCATTGAAAAGCTGGATCATCGCGCACAGGCCGGGAACAATGTAGATTTCGTAGGTTACATAGGTCTGGTAGGGCGGGGTGATCGAAAGCCCGAGAGCTGCACGAAATCCGGCGGCAAAGACAAAAAGCCACAACAGCGGCCGCACCAGCGCCGAAAAAAAGCGCTCTTTTTGATGGATGAAGCGCAGACCTTCGCGCCAGATTATCGCCATCATGCAGTTGAACCAGGAAATCATGGCGCCGCCCCCGCCTTGCGCACCGTATCAAACAGAGCGTACAGGCCTTCGCTGCCGCCGAGCTCGGCTGCTTTGCCGTTCCTGACCACCCGGCCCTCGTGCAGCAGGATCACCGTGTCATCGTATCCGATCTCGTCAACCAGATGGGTTGCCCACAACACGCACATCCCGTCCCGTGCAAGTTGGTGAACATGGTTGGTGATCGCCGAGCGCGTGGTCGCATCGAGCCCGACGGTCGGTTCGTCCAGCAGCAGGACCTGCGGTTCGTGAACCAGTGCTCTGGCGATTTCCATGCGGCGCCGGTGTCCGCCATTGAGCGCACGTACTTTTTCGTCCTTGCGTTCGACCATGTCGAGCTGCGCAAGGCATGCCCCGATCCGTTCGGCCGAACGGGCTTTCGATATGCCGTGAAGGGCGCAGAAATAGCGCATGTTCTGGCTGACACTCAAATCCGGATCAAGCGTCGGCTCCTGGAAAACGATGCCCAGTTTGGACAATGCCGCGGTTCTGGAACGGGTAATGTCGTGGCCAAGCACTTCCACCATGCCGTCATCGCAATCAAGCAGGCCTGTCAACAGTGAGAAAAGCGTCGACTTGCCGGCGCCATTGATGCCCAGAACCGCAACGAACTCACCCGGAGCTGCCGTTAGGGAAACATCGCAAAGTGCCCGTTTTGCACCAAACGACTTGCTCGCATTTTCAACCCTCAATGCCGGAGTGTTCCTGCCGGTCATGGCCTGAATGCCGCTCCCCACGGATAGCGCCCGACCTTGATCGATTTGACCGGCTGGAGGCTTTCGACATCAATTGCCGTGACATCGCCGGACA